>CAZYSW010000275.1:3812-7889 GCA_964650105.1 uncultured Nannocystaceae bacterium | reverse complement strand
AACATGCACGCGCGTCGGTACTTCGTCAAAGCGCTCGATGGAGGAGACGACCGCGCTGCGCTCGTCATCGGAGCCTTCAAGGGGCTTTACCAAGTCGAAGAAGAAGCTCGTCACCTCAGCGCCGAGGCGCGACTGGAGCTACGCCAGCAACGCAGTACGCCGATCTACGACGACATCGTGGCCTGGTGTCGACACTACGAGCCCGACACTCCGCCCAAGTCTCCCCTGGGTCGTGCCATTGCCTACCTTCTTCGACACGAAGAGGCACTTCGGCGCTTCGAGACGGACGGCCGAATCCCGATCGACAACGCGGCTGCCGAGCACGCGTTCGTTCCCGTCGCGCTTACGCGCAAGAATTACCTCTTTTTCGGCCACGACAACGGGGGCGACCGCGCGGCCATCGTCTACACGATCCTTCGGTGCTGTCGCCTCGCCGGCGTCGATCCGGTCGCGTATCTGAGCGACACTCTCGCGACTCTGTCGCACAAGATCCGCCGCGCCGAGATCGCGGACCTCATGCCGTCCGCCTGGGCAGCTTCCCGAGCTCAGGACGCCTGAGCTCGACCGGCCACCACACTGGCGCGCCAGCGTCGAGGTGCGTTCACCCGGACGGACACTCACGCGGTACGAGTTGGACCTCTCAGAACATCCGCCCGAACATCACAAGACCCGCGGCACGCCCCAGCCGCACCCGTCTCGGACCGCGAGCGAATACGCCGACGGTGACAGAACCGCACGCCGAACGATGTTTCCCGCAGGAGCATCAGCGTGACAATCCCAGTGATTGACGGTACCCACGGAAAGTTCCGACTATCTGTGGTGGACCTCCATGGTCTTGGGCAGATCTCACGGGTGCGTCATGCTCCACCGGCTCGTCCTTGTTGCTTACCCGCTCGTCGGGATCCTCGCGTGCGCGCCCTCGGACGCGGCCGCACCGACACCGGCTGCGAGCGAAGTTTCGGCCGATCTCACGGGCCATGATGGAGACGAACCGCGCCCGGACGGTAACGTCTCGGCGGGTCCGCGGCCTCAGCGTGCAGAACCGGAGACTGACGGGCCCGAGTCCTGTCCTGCGGGCCTCGGGGTGAGACTCGGGACTGACGGTCCGGACGTACGCATCGCAGCGCCCGACGAGTGCCACGTACTGCTCGCTGGCAACGACGTCTTGTTGGACTTGGTCGGAGGCAACGGTGCGGTGCTCGCTGGCGCGGGCGACGACGCGGTCCAGGTCACCGGGCCTGCCCTCATCGCACTGGGCACGGGCGATGACACACTCAATGCATCGGGCGCCGGACTTCAGCTCTATGGACAGGACGGAGACGATACGATGAACGCTTCCTCGGCTTCCGGCGCATTGATCGACGCCGGGCCAGGCCGAGACCTCCTCCAGAGCATCGCAGGGCCGAGCGTTCGTGTCTTCTCACGCGGTGGGGACGACGTCGTGAACGTAACCAGCAACGATGGTGTCGTGCACGCCGGCTTCGGGGACGACACACTGAACGTGATCGGAGATCGCAGCGCTACGACTCCGGGTCCCGGCCGCGACGTCGTCAACGTGACGAGGAGCGAGGCGGTGGTCCTCATCAACGATACGTGCGAGGTGGTCGACGGAGAGATCTACAACGCCAGCGGCTCGGGCACGAGGCTCGTGAGTCCCGTCCCTGCATCGGAGCTCGACGCGATGGGCGTGACCGTCAATGGGTTCTCGGCCATCGAGGTCGTCCCTGGGCGATCCCACCTGTCCGAATGCAGCTGCTTCCATGGCGTACCGCAGACGATCACAGACGACGCGGTAACCTGTCTGTGCGATGCCGGATGGACAGGCGAGCGGTGTGACATCTGCGCGTCGCTCACCGATTGCGCTCCCGAGGCGGATGTAATCGCGCTCCGAGATCGGATCCTCGACATCACCCAACCGGCCGCCAGCGTTTCGAGCACCGCCGAACTCCTGGCGAGCCATCTCGCATGGGACATCCTCGCCGCTGACTTGACCGTCGTCGGGCGCATTGTGGCCGGATGGGATTTCGTTGTCGAGGGCGCTGGCACCACGGTGGTTCACTCGGAGGTCGTGCTCGACGTGGGAGGTGCTACGCGGACCCAGTGTCGCACGGACGACCTTCCGGTATCTGGGTCACTTCGAACCGCTTCCAGGATCCAGCGCGGCCCCTGAGTACAGCACGGGCGAACCGTTCCTGTGGGCGGTGCGCTTTTCCGCCAGCGGCAACGCCCTCGTGCGCAAGGGGACGAGCTGGCGTGTCACGTCGGCGGGGACAATCCGTTCTGGCCCGCTCGAGATCTCCATTGACGACCTCGCCGCGGCGGTCGCCGAAGTGGAGGGAGGCTGAGCTCATGACTCGGTTGACGGTGTTCGCTACAGGGGTGCTCGTCCTCGGCACGCTCGCTTGGCCGACGATGACAAGAGCGCATTGCCTCGCGACCAGTCCATGGATCGATGAGAGCACCGGCGAGCTCGCGCACCACGAGATCCCCGTCTGGATCGTTAAGGGCAACCCGGATCAGGGCATCGAGCACGTCATGGGCGGGGCAGACCTCGTGACCAGATACATTCTCGCGGCGATGCAGCGCTGGAACGACGTCCCGGCCGGACAGCCACGGTTCGTGTTCGCGGGATACGTCGCCTCCGAGGAGGCAATCGCCGAGGAAACAGTCGGCCTGCTCGTGCGATCGCTTCCGAACCACATGATGCAGAACGTATCAGGGTCCGCGAGCCCAGCAACAGGGGACGCGAATGACACGGACGTGCCGCGATGGGTGGTGAATCTGAACGCGGACTGGCACTACTTCGGCCCCGCCTCGGAGGGCGAGGACCTGCTCGCGACGATACTCCACGAGCTGGGACACGTGCTCGGGCTGGGTCACCCCGACAACGCTGCGCGCGGCGCCGCCCGTATGACTCCTGACGGGGTGCCTGCGGTAGGCAAGTGCATCTACGGTCTCGGACCGGACCCGGCGCAGGTCGATCCGGCGGCGATCCTCAGCGTAATGACGCCGGGACCCTCTCTCGTGAAAGCGGGCTTGTTCGACCTCGCTTCGCTGAGACGTTGGCCGAGACAAGACGACGTGAGCGGCCTGACCCTGCTCTACGGCAGCGAGACGCTTCGAGATCTCGCCGACCCGGCCGAGGCACTCGCGAGCCCGGCCAACCCGAACGCTCTGTGCGACGACCTTGCGGGCCTCGACGTGGGCTGGGTGGCAAGGAATTGCGCCCCCGTTTTCGCGGAGGATCCGCCCGCCCCTCCGGGGGACCTCTTTCCTCCTTGCGATCCGCTCGTCGATCCCAACGGGTGCGTACCGCCGCCCCCTCCGAATCCGGGCGAGCCGGGTCCGCAACCCCCCGATGACAAGCCTTCGGGGCAGCATTGTTCGGCAACATGCCGTGGAACAGACCTACCGACTTGGCCACTCTTCTATCACGAGGACTCGAGCCCGACCGGCCCATTCTCGGATCAGGCGCTCGTGCCGGCGGACGGTGGAGGAACGCTCGAGACGACGTCGACCATCCCCGCTGCGAGCATCTCGGATCGGCCGGCGAGAACCATGACGCTCGCCACGACCAGCGCAACCCGACGCGTCCGCTGGGCCGAGAGCGTCGATGGGGAGTGGTGCGAGAGTCTGGAGAACCAGAACGTAGGCGGCGGGAGCCTCGACGAGCTAACGTATGCCGGACCCGCGGTGGCCCACGGCATCGGAGCGACAATGGTGGCGTGGATCGCCGATCAGGATCTCACGTCGTTTCGGCACGTGATCAAGTGGGCGATCCGAGTAACCACCGGGCTCGGTTTCGATGTCCGCGACGAGGTCTCGGTCGAGAGCGCGACACGCATCGCGGCCGGGTACTCGTCCGCCATCGATCGATTCCTGGTTACCACGATGGACGGGGATGGCCAGGTACAGCTCCTTCAGATTGACCGTGACGGCGTCGCGGGCCCTATGCTGTCGATGTCGGTCGATGCGTTGGACGTGGGGGCTCCGGCATGTGACGCGAACCGGTGCTACGTTCCCTATGTCGGTCTGGACGTTACATTGCGCGTTCGCACGATCCTGGACGTGTCGGAC
>CAZYSW010000275.1:0-3802 GCA_964650105.1 uncultured Nannocystaceae bacterium | reverse complement strand
GGGCCCCGACGACGCAATCCTCGCTCCAGGCGGAACCGTTCCGTTGGTCGGTTGGGGCCAGGTCCAGGCGGCAATGGATTACGGGGACGACCCCGGCGGCGCCTTCCCCTGGTTCCTGGCGCTCGGACCGACGAACCTGACCGACCTCACAGGGCCATCCCGGCCCTACAGGGCCAGCGGCCGGCCCGATGAGGTCGCGGTCATCGCGACCGAGTTCCCGGCGTTCGCCACGTTCCCGCCCGCGATCGAGGGCCCTGCCTGGAGCCCTGTGATCGGAACCTCGCGTACTGCCTCGCCAGGCGAGACAATCCACCGAGTGCTCCGCGCCGATGCGCAGGCGATTGGTCCCACAGGCCCGACGCGGTGCTGCGCAGCGTCGGCGTGCCAGCCCCCGCCGCCGGAGGACGTGTACACGGGGTGTCTGACCCCAGACGAACCCTCCGGCGAGCCGGGGTGTCCGTGCGCCGAAGTCATGGAGCCCTTCTCGGCTGCGGATCTTCTGCTCCCGGGCTTTGCGGCGGATGGACAAGGCAGCTTTCTGGAAACGACCAGTGGGCGCGGTCAGTACTGCAAGGACGAAGAGCTCGGAACGACCCATCCGTTTGTCTGCGGAGTCAAGACGGTCAAGACAGCGTTCGACTTCCCGATCTGCAAGGAGTGCGGCGTGGAGACCGCGTTCGGCTGCCCCTGTGACGCGACGACGGAGTGCCAGGGCTTCCCCGACGGCTTGCCGCTCGTGTGCTGGGGATCCACCGCCACGCAAGCGGATCCCGACGAGCCGTACGGCGGATGGGGACCGACGACGACCGAAAAATCCGGGACGTGCCTGCCCGACCCAGCGCTCGAGCCGGAGGCATTCGAAGACCTCGAGTGGTTCTGCAAGGACAACTGCGCCTCGCTCGGCAATGCCCTCGGCATCGAGGAGCAGTTCAAGTGCGTGTTCAACCAGTTGGCAGTCGACTTCGAGATATCGGGAGGCAACGCGCACTGCGTCGACGTGAGCGGTTGCAATGCTCCGGCGGGGGCGTGCGAGGAGCAAGGAGGGCTGTGCGACAGCACGGGTACGGAGTCCGAGTGTGTTGCCGAGTGTGACCCCCTGACCAACACCGCCCAAGGCAACCCGGATTGCATCGCGCATGGTTTCCCCGCCTGGTACCTCTGCGATGTTTTCGGTAGCCAGGGATATTGTGTCCCCGGCGAGTGCGTGCCTCCCAAGCCGCCCGAGCCGGACCTCTCCGAATGCCTGCAGTTCTTTTAGCCATGACCATGCGGCACACGCGTTGCGCGTCCCGGGTACCTGCGCGTATGGTGCCGGTCGTACTGCTAGGTTTGGCTGCATGCCCGCAGGACGAACGCGCTGACGCGGACACCCAGAGCGACACAGACCCCTCGGGCGCGAGCGACAGCGGACCGCAAGAAACGACAAGTGGAACGACCGAAGCGACCGCTGGAACCTCCGACGAGAGTGGTTGCAACGCGAATGCCACCGAGCCCGGTGAGATCTGCGACGATCACGACGCGACTGTGATCGATCTGTCGACCCACGGTGTCCACACGTGCGCCCTTCTTGACACCGGCGCGATTCGGTGTTGGGGCAGGAACAGCGTGGGCCAGCTCGGTTATGGAACGACGGCTTCGGTGGGCGACGACGAACCAGCGGGTGCACTCGGGGACGTGAGCCTGGGCTCGAAGGCGCTGCAGGTGTCCTCGGGTCATCGATCGACGTGTGCGGTGCTGGACGGCGGCAGCGTGCGCTGCTGGGGCAGCGGCAGCTTCGGCTTGCTCGGCGCTGGGAACGAGGACACCATAGGAGACGACGAGCTCCCGGCCTCCGTGCCTCCGGTCGCGCTGGGAGGACGGGCCGAGAAGGTGGCTGTCGGATCACAGCACGCGTGCGCGCTCCTGGAGGGGGGAATCGTTCGCTGTTGGGGCCTCTTCGTCGAGGGGCGGCTCGGTCTCGGGAACACGCGTGCGCTGAGCGTCGGGGATGACGAGCTCCCGACTGACGTTCCCCCGGTCGATCTAGGGGGCGCGGCGACAGACCTCGATGCGGGATATACACACACGTGTGCCGTCCTAGAAGATGGTGACGTGCTATGCTGGGGGGAAGGCACGAGCGGCCGCCTCGGATACGGAAACACGGAGAACGTCGGGGACGACGAAACGCCGGCGGCGGTCGGGCCCGTGGATCTCGGCGGGCGTCGTGTCGCCAAGGTCACGTGCGGCAGCACGCATACTTGCGTGCTGTTGGAAGATGGCGGTGTCGTATGTTGGGGGGCTTCCGACAACTCCCTGCTCGGTCGTCCGGGTTCGCCTTCCATCGGAGACGACGAGGTTCCAGGGGACCTGCCGCCAATCGAGCTGGGTGGCCGCGCGATCGACGTCGACGCTAACGCCAATCACACCTGCGCCGTGCTGGAGGGCGGCGCGGTCCGCTGTTGGGGGGAGTCGCACTATGGGATGCTCGGCCTCGGAGACGAAGAGAACACGATCGTGGGCGATGACGAGACCCCCGCGGCCGTTCCGCCTGTGGATGTCGGTGTGCCCGTGTCCCGAATCACGGCAGGTTTCGGTCACACGTGTGCTCTCGTCGAGAGTGGTACCGTGAGGTGCTGGGGGTCTGGCGAGCATGGCGTCCTCGGCTACGGAAACACGGAATCGATCGGCGATGACGAGCCGCCGAGCACAGCAGGCGATGTCCCGGTGGTGCCATAGCCTTGTCCTCGCGGCGGGATTGTGCGGCGCGTGTTCGGATGACGTCGATCCCTACTCCGGCCCGTGCGAGCTCCTCGGCGTGGACGAGACGAAGTTCGAGGTGTTCGACGTCGGAACGAACGCGGATCTGTTCGGCGTCGTACCCGGTATCGGCATCGTCGGAGCCGAAGGAACGCTCGTGACCGGGACGTGGTCGGTGGAGGTGGACCTCCGACTGCAGCCCACGTCGAGCTCAGCCACACTCCGTGGGGTCGCGATCGATCCCGAGGAGGGCTCCAGAGTGACCGACCTCGTCGGGGACGACGGGACTGTGCTGTGGAACCCGAGCGATCCGCAGGTCTGGGAGAGCGTCCCCATCGCGACGTCGGCGTCCCTTCGTGCAATCGTGAGGGGTGACGGTTTGTACGACGACGGTGTCGCATGGGTCGCCGTGGGTGAGAACGCGGTGCTGCGCCGACTCCTCGACTCGCCGAACGGCTTCGATCTTGTGGAGCTGCATCCTTTCTACGACTTGTGGGCCATGTCGGGTCAGTCGTGGGGTAAGGGCCCTGGCGATGTACTGTGGGCCGTCGGAGACGGTGGGGTCATCATCATGAGCTACGACGCAGGTGCCACGTGGGAACGCTACCACTCCCCCACGGAAACCGATCTGCGCGTGGTCTCGGCACCCCGTTCGCGAGACCGCGGATGGGAACAGGCCGCCCGGCTATGGGTGGGTGGCACGGACGGCGAGTTGTGGTCGATCGACGTCTTCGAGCCCGAGCCGCGATGGGTTCGCGAGGTGCTGCCCACGGAGGCCGATCTCACCGCAATCTCGATGGGCGAGGCGACCGTGTGGGTGGTCGGCGCCGATGGGCTCATGCTCCGCCGCGTCGAGGGAGGCGACTGGGAGATCGTGGAGACGCCTGCCGGAGCGACGGACCTGAACGCGATCGGACGTCTTCCGTATACCGCATGGTTCGGGAACACGCACTTCGTGGTGGGTAATGGAGGACTGATCCTGCGGGTCAGCGCCGACGTACACTGGGGCGGGCACTGCCCACCTCCGGGCTTTTGAGGCCACCCCCTCCGGAGTAGCCCCAGCAGG
>CAZYSW010000274.1:0-7891 GCA_964650105.1 uncultured Nannocystaceae bacterium | reverse complement strand
CGGTCGGGACCACCAGTGCACCGTCCCGACCCACCACCCGCGCGAGCGTTCCGTCCCGCGAAAGCGCCTCCGACAACATCGACGCAACCGCCACGGACGGCGGGGCGACGACCCGGCGTCGACGTGCCCCCTCGCGAGAATCGGCGACGACCGGGCCGTTGGCCACGGCGCACAACCAAAGCGAAGCACGAGCATCACGGAGCTCCGCCCACCACGAAGGGACGTCCGCGTCCGACGCGGTGGCGACCGAAACGGGGATCGGAACGGCGATGGGAACCATGGCCGTCTCGGCGAGCTCGGCGAGTTCGGCATGGCCCGCCTCGGGCGCGTCGAGCAGGAACACGGCATCGGGGCGAAGGTCCACGGGGGCGGCGAGCCGTCGCCGCAGCTTGTCGAGCGCGCCGTCGGCTTGCACGTCCAACAGGTCGACGGTCGAATCGGACACGTCCCGGATCCTCGACACGATCATCGCGACACCACGCCAGGCCGCCTCGAGCCGACGGACTTCGTCCGCGGCCACGAGGTCGTGCGCCGTCGCCAGGGCGGCCTCCTCGGCCAGCTCGGCCAGCGCGGCGACGACCCCGGCGTGCGGCCGTGCGGGTGCGGGCTCGCGTCGAATCGCCGCGACGAATCGGTCGATGCCGCTGCGTGCGTCGCCCCCGCCGTCGCTCGTCGGCGCCTTCGCGCGCGAGAAGATCGCATCGAGCGGATCTCCGCGCCCGTCGGAGGCTTGCTCGAGGCCGTCGACGACGGCCGACGATGACGCATCCGGCGAAGTCTGGGCGCTTCGGAGGGCTTGCGCGGCCTCGAGGAGCGCGCCCGTGCCCACCAGCGTGCGCAACCGATCCAGGGGGGGCCCGAGGTCGACCGGGCCGCGGCTGTGCCGCAATCCGTCCGCCCATGCGACCAACGCCGAGAGGAGCGGAACGTTGTGGATGACCGCCGAAGCGCGAAAGTCTCGCATGCGCGAGAACGAGAGCGCGATGCGTGGCGGCACCTCGGTTCCGAGGTCTCCGCCGAGCGGCACCTCGATCCGGGGGGCCACCTCGCGCATGACGTCCGACAAGCGCTCGCCGGCCAGCGAGTACACCCGTCCGTCCTCTTTGCCCCCGAACGAGCCGACGACGAGCCATCGCAAGGGGCGGGGACCGCTGAACGTCGAGACCATGAGGCGGTCACGGTATGCCGCGAAGGGCGGTCGGAACAAGGCGCACGAACGGAGGCGTCCGCGGATCTCGCTTCAGGGTTTGGCAACGCGGGCAACGTGCCCGATTCCACACCGGCCGGCCCGACGACCGGTTCGTTCGCGCGGCGCTGCCGTGACGCCCCGCAGGGGGTCGCACGCTCGTCGTGCGACGGCATGATTTGGCTGTTGCGCCGCGCGACGTTCGTCCGTAGGGGCTGGCGAGGTACATCCGGGGACGCTCGACCGTTTGCGGTCCGCGGTCGAGCGATCAGGTTGGCCACATGAGCGCGGCGAGCTTCGAAAGAGCGCCACGCGGATCCATCGGGCCGGTCGCGGTGAGCCTGCTCGTGGCCTTCACCGGGTGTGCGGGCAATGGGCTCGTCGAAAGCGACGAGGGAAACGCGTGGAGCCTCGACGAGGGCACCGGTCGCGACGGTGACACGGATGCGATGGGGGTGCTCGACGACGACGGTGATCACGATCCTCCGGACGACGGCGGGGATCCGGTGGCAACCGATCTCGACGACGAATTCGACGGAGACCTCGGTGCGTGGCAGGTCTTCGGACCGTCCGCGGCCCGCATGGAGGTGGAAGATGGAGCGTTGCACCTGGAACCTGCGGCGCAGACGGTATGGTTTCACCGTCGCACCGGCGTGCTCCTCTACAAGGCCGTGGCGGGGGACTTCGTGATGACTTCGCGAGTTCGCGCTCGACGGCTCTCGGATCTCTCTGCACCTCCGCCGACCCCGTTTCGGCTCGGCGGGCTGATGGCGCGCGATCCGGAACCGGTCGACGGCGAGAACTACGTGTTCATCGTGATCGGGGCCGACGGCAACGATCTCTCGGTCGAGCACAAGACGACGCAGAACGGGCGCAGCGACTACGACGGTCCACCGTGGCCCGACGCCGAGGGCGACCTCCGCGTGTGCCGCGTGGGATCCACGTTCGTCCTGCTCATCCGTCGTGACGACACCGATGCCTGGCACGAGGTGGTCCGATACGAACGGCCGGACATGCCCTCGACGCTGCAGCTCGGTCCCACCGCGTACGCCAACAACGACGACCCCGACGTTCGAGTCTCCTTCGACTTCGTGAGGTTCGACGCCCCCGGCGATCTCCAGGACTGCATGATGTAATCCCATGGACGCCCCGCGCCGATCGCCTCCGACTCGCGATCGGTGTCGGGGCGCGTGGCAAGGCGCCGGTGACCCATCGAGCACGACTTCGGCGTCATCGAACTCCAGCGCTCGCCTTCGACCCTGAACGAGGGATGGCTGCGGGAGCTCTACGGGTCGCTCGCGGGGCGCACCGGTGCCGCTCGGCGAGGTGCGCCTCGGGGCGCGTTCGTGGCGTCGCCGCGGCACACGCTGGGCACGGTGCCGTGGCGCTTCTCGTCGCGCAGCCGCTCGTTGACGCGCGGCGGTTTCGCAGCAGGTTGTGCGTGGTGCAGCCGTCGAGCTGCGCCTCGTCGACCATGCGCGCTCCCGTACGTCATCCTCGCGAGGCATCGTCGCTCCCCATCGTCGTGGATCGGGAGGGTGTCGTCGGCCGCGTGGAGGGATACGAACGCCTGCGAGGCGGAGCCGCCGGATTGCGGGTTCGGCTGCCCGATGGCCGAAGCGTCGCGGTGGCCAGGCACACGCTCGAGCCGTCCACGGAGGGTGGCTACTACCTCCCGAGCACGTGGAGCGAGAACGCCGGGCCCGCGAGAAAGTCCTCGCATCGCGTGAAGCTCTCCTCCCGCGTACACGTGGTCGGGTTGTTCTCGAAGCTCGCCGACGCTCGTGCCTGTGCGCGGGCCCTCACGCATCGCGGGTTCGACCGCGAGTGCATCCAGATCGTCGTCGACGAGCGCGGCGACGAGCCTCCGCGCACCCGCGATCCTCGCGATTCGCGGGCCGCGATGGCACCGCTGATGCAGTCTCTGATGGTGGCCGGGGTTCCGGAGGAGTACGCCGCGTACTACGCCGAGGGCGTGCGCAGCGGCGGCGTGCTCATCCGGATGCTCATCGACGAGGACACCGTCGACACCGCGGTCGAGGTCCTCGAGCACCACGATCCGATCGACATCGAGGCGGAGATCGGGCCCTGGCACAACGAGGGTTGGACGTGCGGCCGTCGTTCGCTCTGAGGGCGGCTGGTCGAGGCGACCTCCTCGCCGGCCGGACCTTGCGGGCCCCGTGGGGGAGCGAAGGATGCCGCGGAGGCCCGCCGGGCCCACCGGAGGATCGAACGATGGCACGAGCCCGCCTCGAACCCATGGACCAAGCCGCGCCTCGTTCGGCGCCCACGACGACCGAATCCGCGCGCGAGCGTCGGCGTTCCGCCAGCGCCATGCACCACACGTTGCGAGTCGGGGCGGGAGCCGTCCTCGTCGCTCTGTTCGTCGCGGTGGCGCTGATCTTGCTGTTCGCCTACGCCTACTGATCGCGGTCAGGCGCGCTCGAGCACGGCGGCCGCACCCAGGCCACCGGCCGCACAGATCCCGAGGAGGGCGCGCTCCTTGCCCGTGTCGTGAAGCTCGTTGGCGACCGTTGTCACCATCCGGGCGCCGGTCGCTCCGAACGGGTGGCCCAGCGCGATCGACCCGCCGTGCAGGTTCAGACGTGCCGGATCGATCTCGCCGACCGCCCGGTCGCGCCCGAGGCGGGCGCGGGCGAAGGCGTCGCTGGCCAGCATCTTCAACACGGACAACACCTGCGCTGCAAAGGCCTCGTGCATGTCGACGAAGTCGACGTCCTCGAGCTCGTAGCCCGCACGCTCCAGCGCCATGGGCATCGCGATGGCCGGTCCCATGAGCAGTTGATCGGCCGGGTCCACACCGACGTACGCCCAGCTCTTGAAGTACGCCAGGGGGGTATACCCGAGCGCCTTGGCCTTGGTCTCGCTCATCAGGAGCACGGCCGCCGCGCCGTCGGTGAGCGGGCTCGAATTGCCGGCCGACAGCGTGCCGTCCCGGGCGAACGCGGGACGCAGCTTGGCGAGCTTCTCGACGCTCGTGTCGGCGCGGACCAGGGTATCCGCGTGGACGGTTCGTCCGTCGGGCGTCTCGACGGGCGCGACTTCCTTGCGAAGCCGGCCGGAGCGAATCGCCGCCGCCGCGCGATGGTGCGAGCGGACCGCGAACTCGTCCTGCGCCTCTCGGCTGATCTCGTTGCGTCGGGCCATGTCCTCGGCCGACTCCCCCATGACCTGCCCGGTGGTCCGCTCGGCGATCTTCGGCATGCGGGGCAAGAGCTCGTTGATCGGCACGAGTTGGGACAGCACGCCGAGGTAATCCATCGGCGTGGCCTTGCCGAAGGCCAGCGGAGCCAGGGCGTGCACGACCTTCTGCGGCAGCTTGACCTCGGCGTTGCTGGTGGAATCGGAGCCGCCGGCCACGACGACGTCGGCGTCGCCGCGTTCGATGGCCGCGACCGCGGACGTGATCGCCTGCAGACCGGAAGCGCACGCCCGGGTGACCGTGTAGGCCTCGACGCTCGCAGGCAACCCGAGATCCAGGGAGATCTCGCGGCCGACGTTCGGCGCCAGACCGGGGAGGATCACGCCGCCCCACACGATGGCGTCGAGATCCTTCCGGTGGAGCTCGGTGCGCTCGAGCAGCGCGCCGACGGCTGCGACCCCGAGCGCGATGGTGTCCATCTTCAGGAACTCGCTGAACGCCTTGACGAACGGGGTGCGGACCCCAGAGACGACGACCGCCCGGCGGCCCTTGGGTGGTTTGAATGTGTTGGCCATGACTTCGCTGCCGTTTCGTTTCACGCCCCGATGAACGCGCCGCCGCACACGCGAAGCACGCTCCCGTCGATCCCGACGGCTCCGGGGCTGCAAAGGAAGGTGATCGCTTCGGCTACGTCCTGCGGCAGGCCCCCCTGACCGAGGTTGCTCAGACGCCGACCGACCTCCCGGATCACCACGGGGATGGCGGCCGTCAGCCGGGTCTCGATGAATCCCGGCGCGACGGCGTTGACCGTCGTCCCGCGCGACGCCAACTCCTGCGCACGTCGTCGGACGTAGCCCACGATGCCGGCCTTGGAGGCGGCGTAGTTGGTCTGCCCCATGTTCCCCGCGATCCCGGCCACCGACGACAGACAAACGATGCGCCCTTCGTCGCGGAGCACCCCTTGCAGCAGCGCATCATCGATGCGTGTCACGGCGGCGAGGTTGATGTCGATCGCCTCGTCCCACTGCTCCGGCCTCATCTTGGCGAGCGTCTTGTCACGGGTCACGCCGGCGTTGTGGACCACGATGTCGACACCACCGTGCTTTTCTCGCATCTCGTTCGCGATGCGCTGGGGAGCGTCTTCGGCGCTGACGTCCACCAGAAGAACGCTGCCGCCGATCTTCCGAGCCACCTGACTGGCGAGTGCGTCGTCCTGGGGCCGATCGAGACACACCACGTGGGCGCCTTCGGCGGTCATCGACTCCGCGGTGGCGGCACCGATTCCCCGGGCCGCGCCGGTGACGATGGCGACCTTGCCCTCCAGCGGACGCACGAAGGGGATCTCGGCGGGTGCACGGACGGTGCCGGTGACTCGCAGAGGCTGTCCGGAGATGAAGGCGGAGCGGGGAGAGAGGAGAAACCGCAGGACGCCCTCGAGGCGGTCCTCCGCCCCGTGCTCGACGTACACCGTCTGGGCCGTCGAGCCTCGCTTGCCGATCTCCTTGGCCAGCGAGCGGACGAAACCTTCGAGGGCCGCCTGTGTGGCAGCTCGCCTGGCGTCCTCGTCGCTCTCGGGGGGGCGACCGATCACCACGACGCGTCCGCAACTGTCCAGCGAGTACACGAGCGGATGGAAGAAGTCGTAGATCCTGCGAAGCTGGCGTGGCTCCGCGAGCGTCGTCGCGTCGAAGACCAGCGCGCGTACGCGGGTTCCCTCCGGCAGGCCTTCCGGATCGATCCGGCGGGGGCGCCGGCCATACGCTTCCCCGGGTTCGGCGAACGCCTCGGCGAGCGCATCGGACCCGACCAGGCTCGACGCGCCGGCACGGGCGAGCGTGCGCCCCAGGACCTCGCCCAGCGCGCTCCCGGGGGAGGCACCGACGACGACCTGCTGGTCGTGCAGCGGTCGTTCCTCCCATGGCCCGCGCGCGCGTCGTAGCTTCTGAGGAACGGGAACCGGTAGCCCCAAGCCCTTGATGAGCTTGCGAGCGGCTTCGTTCTCGAGGAGAAAATCGGTCATGAGCTCGCTTCCGAGGTGGGCGTGAAGATCCCGGTGAGATAGGCGGGTCCACCAGGCGCGTCGCCGACGTACACCTGTTGGCCCTGGACGTACAACCCGACCCGAGCCGGCAGGACCAACGGCCGGGTGAACTTGCAATCGAAGACCTCGAGCACCCGGGTCGATCCCGCGAACAGCCCTCGGTTCAGCCCCTCGATGGCCCGGGCCATCGTCGAGAATCCGTGCAGGATCGTGCTGCGAAAGCCGAAGGCTCGTGCGTAGGGCTTGATCCAGTGCACGGGGTTGAAGTCTCCCGTGAGCTTGGCGAAGTCCAGCCCGGCGTCGCTGCGCAGGCGCCATCGGGCGATCTCCTCGACACCCGGGTGGCCCGGCCGAGCGGCCGCCGGGACGCGTGGCTTGTCGCGTCGCGGAGAACCGTTGGTCGTCCCGGCCGTCTGGTTGCTCGTACCGTTCGGCCGGCCGAGCGGGACGATCGCGTAGAGGTGGCCGACGACCGCGTCCGGAACGTCGCTGGTTCCCGTCACGACCCGCTGGTGCAGCACGGCGCGGCGGCCATCGTCGTCGATGCTCTCCAGCCGGGCGCGCACGTGGAGCTCTCGATCGCCGGGCAGCGGAGCGTTCATCTCCAGGCGGCATCCACCGTTGAGGACCTTGACCAGCGGGTACGGAATGCCTCGCAGAGTGCGTGCGGCGAGCGGAAAGCCCCACTGGGGGAACATGTGCGGCGGAACCGTGCCCCGATACGCGGACGGATCGCCGCCCACGTGTCGGACGTAGGCGGCGATCAAAGCGCGTGGGCGCGGAGGCAGCGTGGCTTCGACCTCGGGCCCGGGCGTGACGACGGGGCCGGTCGGCGTCCGACCCAGGCGCTGGCGAAGGGCCTCGACGGCAGTGCCAGCGAGGGTCGCGATGACGGGGCCTTGTTGGAGCACGAATTTGGACGACACGGACATGCGCTGGACTCCGGCCGGTGTTCACTCCGCCGCGGACGCGGCCGCAGCGACAGGCTGCTTATCCACTTCCGACAGACGTGCAAGCAGCTCGTGTCCGGTCGTGGTGATGACGTCGTGCAGATGACGGCAGCGTGGCTCCGCCCGCGCGAGATAACGCCGCAGGACGTCTGCGCGCGCCGGATCGCGTCGGACCTGGTCGAGGAGGATCTCGCAGATCGCGACGTCCGCCAGCATCCGGGTGAGGCGCTCGGCGTGCAGCATCGCGTAGGCGAAGTCGCGCTTGGGGTTCCAATCCTTGAAGAGGGCGTGTGACCACTCGGACAAGGGCCGCTCCTGCAGCGAGCGGAACTTGTCGGTGGCCGTCTTGCGCAGGAGGAACTGCTGCACGTCGTACGACAGGAACTGAAGGCGTGCGACGCGTCGCTCCAGGGGATCGCGCGACGAGATGCTCCTCCAACGGGCCTGCGCCAGGTTCTTGACGAACTCCTGCGGGGCCTTCATCGCGAGTCCCAGCGTGTCCTTCATCGCCATCAGCGACTGGATCTGGCTCGTGCCCTCGTAGATCGGCA
>CAZYSW010000273.1:0-7925 GCA_964650105.1 uncultured Nannocystaceae bacterium | reverse complement strand
GGGGCGGCGCGTGCTCGATGATGGTCTCGAGGACCAACTCCATGCTCCCGGGCTCGTCCTCGGGATCGCGCTTGGCGTAGCGCTCGCGCGCGCTGGTGTAGACGACCGGGAATTCGAGCTGCGATTCGTCGGCGTCGAGGGCGACGAGGAGATCGAAGGTCTCGTCGACGGCCTTGTGCGGCGTAGCCATGGCGCGATCGATCTTGTTGACGACCAGGATCACGCGTAGGCCCTTGCGGATCGCCTTCTCGGTCACGAAGCGGGTCTGAGGCATCGGCCCCTCGACCGCATCGACGATCAACAAGACGGCGTCGACCATGTTGAGCACGCGCTCGACCTCACCCCCGAAATCGGCGTGCCCGGGGGTGTCGACGAGGTTGATTCGCACCCCGCGGTGAACGAGAGCCGTGGGCTTGCTGGTGATGGTGATCCCCCGTTCGCGCTCGAGGTCGCCGCTGTCGAGCGCCTGCTCCTGCCCCTCCTCGCCGCGCTCGAACGCTCCGGCGATCTGAAGCAGGGCGTCGACCAGCGTGGTCTTGCCGTGATCGACGTGGGCGATGATCGCCACGTTGCGGACGTTGGCGCGATTGTCGGCCATCGGGGCGCCGGGACTTTGACGCGAGTCCACCCGCGGAGCAAGGCGAAGCCGCCACGGATCCTCCACTTTTCGCGGGCGGCCACGACCACGCCGGCGCACGCCGGGTCGATGCCCGACTCCGGCACGCGAGGCCCCTTGGTGGGGTCGATGCAGGCTCACGGTGTCGCGCATCTTCCGCAGGCGCCCGCCCGGACCGAGGGCGCCGGCCTCGGTCGCCAGCGGTATGCTGGGGGTCATGGGTGCCGACGACGTGCTGTCTTTTTGGTTCGGCGAGCCTGGCGGCGACGGCAACGTCGACCCCGGGATCCAGGCGAGGTGGTGGAACAAGGATCCCGCGTTCGACCGCGAGATTCACGAACGCTTCGGCGAGCTGCACCAGCGGGCCGCGGCCGGGGAGCTCGACGACTGGCTCGACACGGCGCGGGGACGCCTGGCCGTCCTCATCTTGCTCGATCAATTCTCGCGCAACATGTTCCGCGACACCCCGCGCATGTACGCGTACGACGACCACGCGCTGCGGATCGCCGTCGAGGGTATCGAGCGTGGGCACGATCGCGAGCTGCCGACGTTTCACCGCGCGTTCGTCTACCTGCCGCTGATGCACGCCGAGGACCTCGCCATGCAGGAGCGCCAGGTGGAGCAGTTCGAGGCGTTGCTCGCGTCGTCACCGCCCGAGCTTCGCAGCGCATGCGAGAACTTCCTGCACTTCGCGAAGCTGCATCGGGACATCGTGGCCCGATTCGGACGCTTTCCCCATCGCAACGCGATTTTGGGACGTCCGTCCACGGCGGAGGAGACGGCCTTTCTCGAGACGCCGAACTCCTCGTTTTGAGGCGGGAGGCTCACGCGCCGCGGTGACACGACGGCCGCGTGGGCACGCGGGCGCTCTTTGGTCGTTCCGAGCGCATGCGCAGTCATCGCGCGACGGGCCTCGATCGCCCTCGGCCGACGCCGCCGCGCGTCGTCGGGTCGCGCCGATGAACCGGCGTGCCGCGCGACGAGACTTTGGTCCCCGATGCATCCTGCTGCATCCTCATCGGGCTGCCCATGGCCTCCGAGTCGTCCGCCGAAACGTCGCCCACGACCTCGCCCCTGGCGATGTCGCAGGAGCGACTGGAACAGACACTGCCTGCGACGGAGGGATCCGACGACGGGATCGCCCTCGCGAGCACCGACGAGGTGTTGAGCCGCGGGGCGACCGTGGGCCGCTACACGGTGCTGGAGAAGATCGGCTCGGGGGGCATGGGCGTGGTCTATGCCGCGTTCGATCCCCAGCTCGACCGGAAGGTGGCGCTCAAGCTGATGCACGTGGGGAGCGACCCGTCGTCGGGGGAGTCGGACGGGCGGGGTCGTCTGCTGCGAGAGGCTCAGGCCATGGCCAAGCTCTCGCACCCCAACGTCATCACGGTTCACGACGTGGGCACGGTGGGCGACCGCGTGTTCGTGGCGATGGAGTTCATCGAGGGCTCGACGTTGCGGGAGTGGCTGACGCAGCAGCATCGCGAGTGGGAGGAGATCGTCGAGGCCTTCGTCCGCGCGGGTCGAGGGCTGGCCGCCGCCCACGCCGCCGGGCTGGTGCACCGAGACTTCAAGCCGGACAACGTGCTCATCGGCAAGGACGGGCGGGTGCTGGTGATGGATTTCGGCCTGGCACGGCAGGCCACGCGCGGCGGAACGATCGACGCGCCGACGACGAGTCCACAGGCCACCGGTCGTCGCGACCTCCTCACCCTGACGCGGACCGGCGCGTTGCTCGGCACGCCCGCCTACATGGCGCCCGAGCAACACCGGGGCGCGGCCGTCAACGCCGCCGTCGACCAGTTCAGCTTCTGCGTGGCGCTGTACGAGGCGCTCTTCGGTCGACGGCCGTTCGCGGGCAACAGCGTGACGGCGCTGGCCATGAACGTGCTCGAGGGTCGGGTGCGAGAGCCCCCCCGTGACACGCGGGTGCCACCGTTCTTGCGGTCGGCGATCCTCCGCGGCCTGAGCGTGCATCCGGAGGACCGCTTCCCCTCGATGGATGCGCTCTTGGCCGAGCTCCAGCGAGACCCCGTGGAGGACCGGCGGCCGTGGCTGACCACCGCGGTCGCGCTGGGCGTGGCCGGTGCGATGGTGGCCGGCTACCTCGCCGTCCAGCCGGACGACGAAGCGTGTGCGGACCGGGATGCTCCTTTGCAGGAAACCTGGAACGACGCGCGAGCCGAACGCGTGCACGAAGCCTTCGCAGGGACCAAGCTGCCCTACGCCGAAACCACCTGGCGAACCGTGTCCGATCTCCTCGTCGCATACGAGCAGCGCTTCGAAGGCGCGTACGGGCGCCTCTGCGAGAGCGACGCCACCGCGCGTGCCTCTCGGCCCGAGCTGCCGCCGGCAGCGGGGCTGGTGTGCCTTCGACGGCAGGAGCACGCCGTCGATGCGCTCCTGGACGCGTTCGAGAGCGGTGATCCGACGACCGTCGAGCACGCGGTGGCGGCCCTGTCCGCGCTCCCTCGCCCCGAGGATTGCGAGGACGTTCGACCCGATCCGCACACGGAGGCCACGCCGCAGGCGGTGGCGACCGCGCTCGACGGGCTCGCCCGCATGCGAGCGCTGGTCCACACCGGCCGGCCCCGACCAGCGCTGGAGGCCGGACGCGATCTGATGGGCAGCGTCGCCAAGCTCGGCCTCCCCTCGCTGCACGCCGAGATGCTGCTGGTCATGGCCGACGCGCACGCGGCCGTGGACGCGACACACGAAGCGGAGCAGCGCCTGCGCGAAGCGGTGCTGGTGGCCGCAGAGGCCGGTCGCGCGGACCTGGAGGCCGAGGGTTGGATCCGGCTGGTCGCCCTCGTCGGGCTGCGCCGCGAGCTCCACGACGAGGCGCGACGCATGGCCCTGGCGGCGGAGTCCGCCATCCGCCGCAGCGCCGATCCATCGCGGCTCCGTGCTCGCCTGCTGACCGCGTTGGGAGGCATCGACCAGTCGCAGGGCTATTACGACCACGCGCTCGGGCAGTACGAGCGTGCGCTGGAGTTGCTCGACGGACGCGGTGCGTCGGCCGACCTCGCCGCGGCCGACGTTCGCGCGAAAGTCGGGCTCGCGCTCGAGGGTCTGGCGCGCTTCGACGAGGCGCTTGAGCACCACGAGCACGTGCTCGCGACGCGCGAGACCTTGCTGGGACCCCAGCATCCGGACGTGGGGATCGCCCTGGTGGCGCTCGGTCGCGCGCAGCAAGGCGTCGGGGCCCTGCGAGAGGCGGAGGCCAGCCTCGTCCGCGCACGCATGCTGCTCGACCCTGCGGCGCGCGTGCGCGTCGAGGACCTGTCGGCCCCCGGAGGTGCCGCCCCGGCGGAACCCGCCGACTCCGACGCTGCCGCCCTGGGCCGTCGAAGCTGCGATTTGGCGGCGGCCCTCGATCAGCTCGGGCTGTTGCTGCGCGCGGACGAGAGCTTCGAGGAGGCGGCGATGCACCATGCTCGAGCGGCGGCGCTGATCGAGCGCGTGCGCGGCCCTCGACACCGCGACCTGGCCTATCCGCTCGAGAACTTGGGATTGGCGCTCGCCGACCAGCGCCGCCACGCCGAAGCGCTGCCGCACCTTCGACGCGCGCTGGAGATCTGGACCGAGACCCTGGATGCCCAACACCTCGATCGCGGGACGGCCCACCTCAACCTCGCCAACTCGTTGTGGGCAGTCGGCGATCTTGAGGGCGCGCGAACGCATTACCCGGACGCGCTGCGGATCTGGGAGGAGGCGTTGACCCCCGAGCATCCGCTCATCGGCTACGCGCTCACGGGGCTGGGGCGGACATACCTCCAGTCGGGCGATCCGTTCACCGCGACCGAGCTGCTCGAGCGCGCCCTGGCGATTCGCGATCACGAGGACGAGGACAAGATCAATTTGGCGGAGACGAACCTGCTGCTGGCGCGGGCCTTGTGGGCCCGGCGAACACAGCTCCAGCGCGCGCTGGAGCTGGTCATTCGCGCCCGGGACCTGGTGGGCGCATACGAGCCGCGCGACGTCGAGGCGCTCGAGCAGGTGCTCAGCGGACAAGAGGTACCGAGGTTCACCGATCAGCTCGTCCCGGCAGGCCTCGGGGTCAGCAACCTGCGCCATCGATACGGCCCATGACACGTACGATGCGACTCGTCCCCCCTGCAGTCGCGCTGGTGCTGGCGGGGGGATGGGCCGCACCGGTAGGCGGCTGCCGGGCCTGTCGCGAGGCCGCGGACGCGTTGGTCGACCGATCGTCGGGCTCGGCTCCGGCGGGGGTGTCCGGGCTCACCTTGGAGTCGACGTCGGACGGAGGGGTGTTGGTCCGCTACGACCACGCGGACGTGGCTCGTGGCCGATATCTGTTCTGGTCGGACGGGTGGACGTGGGCCGGTCCCAAGACGACCTTGCGCGGGGCGTCGCCGACGGTGGTCCCCTTCACGATCGACGTCGAGCGGCTCGGTCTGCACGTGAACGGCCGCATCGAGAAGGTGTCGGATCGCGAGCTGACCTACACGTTCGAGATCGAGGCCAAAAAGGCGCTCTCGAAGGTGACCGGGGGCGGCATCGAGTTCGCGCTGCACGACAACGACGCGCTCGCGCAGCGCGGTGCCAAACGGCCGCGCCTTCTGGCGAAGGATCGCGGGTGGGTGTGGGACCTGGGCAAGGGAGAGGAGCTCCGGGTGGAGTTCGAGGGGCCCATGCACGATGTCTTCTTCGAGCGCAACCGCTCCGACCGCATCCGCGCCTTCTTCGTGGGTGGAGACATCGAGCCCGGCAAATGGACGGTGCGAATGCGGGTCGTGCTCCCCGCGGGGGGCAAGGTGGTGCCCTCGGTCGACCAGCGCTACGGCACCGTGGACGCCGACGACTGGCATCGCCACGTCCTGGCATGGGACACCGCGCCGATCGATCTGTCGTTTCTGAACCACAAGCCGGCGGGGAAGCACGGCCGGCTGCGCGCCGAGGGTGACGCGCTGGTGTTCGCCGACGGTACGCCGGCGCGATTCTGGGGGACCAACATCGCCGGGCGCACCCTCTTCAGCGGCAGCCACGACGAGGTCTGCGGACAGGCGGCGCGTCTGGCCGCACTGGGGTTCAACCTCGTCCGCCTTCATCACCACGACTCGCGCTGGGTGGGTACCAACATCTTCGACACCTCGGAGAACTCCACGCGCAAGCTGCGAGACGACGCACTGGAGCAGGTCGACTGGTGGGTGAAGTGCCTGCGCGAACAGGGCATCTACGTGTGGATCGATCTCCACGTGCAGCGAGGCTTCTTGGCCGGCGACGGGATTCGGGCGGTGGAAGAGCTGCGGCCCCAGAAGGGAGAAGGCAAGGGGGCCAACTACGTCAACCCCGACATCGAGGCGCGGATGCACGAGTTCGCCGCGCAGTACCTGACCCGCAAGAACCGCTACACGGGTCTGAGCCTCGCCGAGGATCCGGCGGTCGTGGCGGTGCTGGTCACCAACGAGAACGATTTCGTCCGACACGGAGCCGGCCAGATCTTCAAGGGAGGAGGGCCCGAGCACCTGAAGATGTTCGAGGCGCAGGCTCAGGCCTTCGCCCGTCGTACCGGCCTGCCCGCCTCGGCGGTGAAGGACGTGCGGCGCCCGGGGGCATCCAAGCTCGCGCTCAACGAGATCGAGGCGCAGTTCCACCTGCGCTTTCGCGACCACCTGCGGAAGCTGGGCTACGACGGCCTGGTGGTCACCACCAACTTCTGGGGAAAAAACCCCCTCTTCGCGCTCCCTGCCCTGACGGTGGGCGACCTCATCGATGTGCACGCCTATGGCGAAGAGGAGTTCTTGGGCGCCAATCCACGGTACGAGGACAACTTCGTGAGCTGGATCGGGTCGGGGCAGGTCGCCGGGATGCCGCTGGCGGTCAGCGAGTGGAACGTCCCCTACCCCGCACGCGACCGGTTCGCGGCGCCGCTGTACGTGGCCTCGGTGGCGGCGCTGCAGGGCTGGGACGCCCCGATGCTGTACGTGTACCTGCAGCACAACGTCGGGCCGGAGCGCGACCCGGTGCCGTGGACGTCGGCGTACGACCCGGGCCTGATGGCCATGATGCCCGCCGCGGCGCTCGTGTTCCGCCAGGGCCACGTGCGCACCGCCGACAAAGTCGTTCGCCTCGAGCCCGACAAGGACGATGTCTATGGCGCGTTGAGCTCGGCGCGGCGGAGCCGGGCCATTCGCACGCTCGTGGAGTTGCACCGCCTGGAGATCGGGTTGCCGGACGTGTCGGAGCTCCACTGGGACACGCCCCGCCCCGGCGCGCCCCGAGCCGAGGTGGTGAAGGATCTGAACCGTTCTTTTCTGGCCCCGTCGGCGACGTCGGTGCGGTCCGACACGGGAGAGCTGCAACGCGATTGGGCCACCGGCATACACACCATCGACACCCCGCGGACGCAGGCCGCGGCGGGCTGGATCGGGGGCCGCAAGATCGTGCTCGCCGACGTCGAGATCGAGGTCGACCCGGCCAAGGCCGCCGTGGCGGTGACGAGCCTCGATGGGCAGCCGATCGCGAAGTCCGACAAGCTACTCGTCACCACCGTGGCGCGCGTGGTGGCGCGCGACGGCAAGCTGCCGTACCTGTCTGAGCCGGTGCCGGGCACGATCCGGATTCGATCGGATGCCGAGGCGCTGGTGCTCACCCCGTTGTCGGGACGCAAGGGCGCCGTCGGTGCGAGCACGGTGAAGGCGACCCGCTCGGGCCGGCGGCACACCATCGTCCTTCCGCACCAGATCCCCACGCACTGGTATCTCGTCACCGCCACCCGTTAGCAGGGCATCGACGACGTCCCGCGCGGGACGACACCGTCCCCGCCCGCTGCGTCGCTCGACGCTCGACGTTGCTCGACGGCCGAGATCGGCCCGAGACCCGCCCCGGCCCTCGGTCTCGCCCCGTCGACGCCGACGCGACGGCGTCGTCGTCCCACCGACGTTTCGGATGGCCTGCTTCGGATCCCTCGACGCCCTGCGATAAGCTGCCGCCCATGACGAGCGGAATGCGCTCTCGAGACGCCGGAACCTACGAGATGTTGTGGGACTGCCCGTTTTGCGGGACGTCCAAGCTGCTGGGGCTGACCCATCGGCACTGCCCCGCCTGCGGCGCGGCCCAGGATGCTTCCCGGCGCTACTACCCCTCCGACGCCGACAAGATCGCCGTTTCCGATCACGTGTACTTCGGGGCCGACATCGCCTGTCCGGCTTGCGCGACCCCCAACGGTGCGGCGGCGCAGTTCTGCACGGGTTGTGGATCGCCCCTGCAAGGGGGGAAGGCGGTCGAGGGCCGGGCCGATCAGGTGGCGAGACCCGGACAGGGTTTCTCCGGCGAGACCGTCGAG
>CAZYSW010000272.1:0-7962 GCA_964650105.1 uncultured Nannocystaceae bacterium | reverse complement strand
GGGCGTGCAACCTTCGACCGACCCGGGGCGACGGTGACTCGTCAGCGCCGGACGATTCGGAAGCTCGGGGGGTGCATCCGCTCGCTGCGGCACTCCGGGCACTTGCCCGGTCGGGACAGCCGCGCGCGATCCCGAAACTCGAAGCCACACACGGCGCACTGGGCCGGCGCGACCTCGAAGCGCTCGCCGGAGTTCGTCGACGACCGGCGCAGATGCTCGAGATGCTCGGGGATCTCCTTCTCGGAGATGCCGACCAGCCCCGAGAGCTCGCGCGCCGTGGTCCACCCGCTTTGGAGCACGCGCCGAAGCTCGTCACGGATGGTGGCCTTGCGTGCGGGCAGAGGACGTTCGGTCATCGTCTTCGTGTCCGCGATTCTACCCCCGGTTCTCGCCGGTCGGGATGTCGAACGTCGCGCCCCTCGATCAAGAAGATCACCAGCTCGGCCAGGTTCGTGGAGTGGTCACCCATCCGCTCCAACCACTTTGCGACCGATTGCACGTGAATCAACGGGTGGACCTCGTCGGGATCGGCGTGCATCCGCTGCAGGAGATCCTCGAAGATGCGGTGATACAGCGCGTCGACCCGATCGTCGCGCTCGATGACCGCCCAGGCCGCCGCGACGTCGCCGGCCACGAAGGCATCGATCGCATCCTTGACCATCGACTGCACGATCTCGCTCATGCGCGGGATCTCGGGGTGGATCACGATCGGTTCGGTCCCGGCGAGGTCGACGGCGCGCTCGCAGATGTTCACCGCCAGGTCCGCGATCCGCTCCAGGTCCGTGACCATCTTCATCGCCAGGGTGACGAAGCGGAGGTCGGAGGCCATCGGTTGCCGCTTGGCCAGGATCAGCAGGCATTGCTCGTCGATGTCGGTCTCCGCCCGATTCACGATCCGGTCGACCTCGATGGTGGAGCGCGCGAGCTCCGCATCTCGCTCCACCAAAGCCCGTGTCGCGCTGCGGATCATGTCCTCCACGCGCCCCGCCATGGCGAGCAGGTCCTCCCGCAGGGTGTCGAGCTCCTCCTGGTACATGCGGGCGGTGTGTTCCGGCGAGGACGCCACGTCCGCGAGCCTACTCCATCCCCCACCCGCCGGCAGGCCGGCGGTCTCGCTGCGGCGCACGGGGTGTCACCAAAGCGACCTCGCCGGCCCGGGGCTCCACCGCGGACGGCGCCCGAGCGAGGCTGAACCAAAACACCGAGCCCTTGGGACTGCGGGCGTCGACGCCGACCCGACCTCCCATCGCGTCGACCAGGTGTTTGACGATCGACAGTCCGAGCCCCGTCCCACCCATGTCGCGGGACCGTCCGGGGTCGACCCGATAAAACCGCTCGAAGAGGCGTCGTCGATGGGCCGGATCGATCCCCGGGCCGTCGTCGCTCACCTCGACCCGGATGCGGTCACCCTCGGGGACGGTCCCGATCGCCACGTGCCCGCCCGCCTGGGTGTACTTCACCGCGTTCCCCACCAGGTTGATGAGGACGTGCTCCAGTGCCTTGGGATCGGCGAAGACACACACGTGCTCCTCGATGTCGAGCGTGACGGTCATCCGCTTCTTGTCGATCTCCACCTCCAGGCTGTCGAGCACGCGATCGGCCACGTCCAACACCGAGGTCGCTTCCGGAGAGAGGTGATAGCGCCCTGCCTCGATGCGGGAGATGTCCAACAGGTCCGCCACCAGGCGCCCCAACCGCTCGGCGTGACGGAGCACCGCCTCGACGAACTGCCGGCTCCGCACGGGGTCTTCCAACCCGCCGGCCAGCAACGTCTCGGTGTTGGCTCGAATGACGCTGATCGGCGTCCGCAGCTCGTGCGAGACATTGGCGACGAAGTCCTGACGCACGCGCTCGAGCCGGCGGATCTCCGTCACGTCCTGCACCACCACCACCGTGCCACCGTCGGCCTGCACGGTGGCGCGGGCCTGCAGCCACTTGCCGTCGCCGACCTCCAGCTCGGCCTCCGCCGGCTGCCCCACCTCGGCTCGCTCGATCATGTCGTCGACGGCCGCAAGCCGGACCGCTTCGAGCAAGGTCTTGCCCTCCACGTCGGGGGGCAACGCGAGGAGGCGCCGGGCCGCGCGGTTGACCGTGGTCACCCGCCGCGAACGATCCAGCGCCAGCACCGCCTGATCCATGGTCTCCAGCACCGTCTCGAAGCGGTCGCGCTCGGTCGACAGCATCTGCATCGTCCGCTCCAGCTCGCGAGCCAGGCGGTTGAGCGATCCCGCCAGCCCGTCGATCTCGGTGTCTTGCGCCAACGGGGTGCCCGGGGTCTTGCCGGACGCCATGGCCTGGGCGGCATCGACCACCGCACGCACCGTCCGCGACACGAAGGCCTGGACCAGCCCCAGCACGAGCGCCGCCAGAACGATCGCCGACACCGCGCCGATCCCCAGCACCACCCGCATGCGACCGATCGCCTCCCGCACCGACTCGAGCGGCACGGCCGTGCGCACGACCCCGTTTTCGTCGCCCAGGCGCACGGGGACGGCGACGTAGACCATGTCTTGGTCGAACGTCCCACTGTGACGGCGCGCGATGCCCAGACCTTCCGTCCGGGCCGCCAGGACTTCGGGTCGGTCGCCGTGGTTTTCGGCCTGCGGAATCTCGGCCAGCGAGAGCTCCGAGTCCCCCAGGACCCGGCCGTCCTGTCCGATGATGGTCACCCGGCTACGGGTCGACACCCCGAGCCGATCGGCGACGGGCTCGCCCTGCTCGATGGTCGCGTCTGCGAGCAGAAGCTCCACCGCGTCTCGCACCGTGTCGGCGTGCCGCGTCAGCTCGTCTTCGACCCGCTGCTCGAGCGTCGTCCGCAGCTCGTGGTCCAGATAGAACCCGATCGCGATGTCCACCAGCGCGATGAACAGCAAGGAGATCCAAAACAGCTTGCCGCGGAAGCCGAAGAGCACGGTTCGGCCTCTCACTTCGGCGGCTCGTCGGGCACGCCCGCGCTCGACCCACTCGCGCTCGCCTCGGGTCGAAAGCGGTACCCGACACCCCGCAAGGTCTCGATGTACTCGCTCGCGTCGCCCAGCTTCTTGCGCAGGCGCCGGACATGGGTGTCCACGGTTCGCGTGGTCACGTCGCCGTTCATCTCCCAGACGTGACTGAGCAGCACCTCGCGGGTCTGCACCCGGCCCCGGCGCTTGACCAAGGTGGTCAAGAGACGAAACTCCAGCGCGGTGAGGACCACCTCGACGTCGTCGACCCAGGCGCGGTGCGCCGCGACGTCGATGCTGAGCTTGCCGAAACGCAGGGTGTCGGGCTGCTCCTCTTCGGGGGGCTGCATCCGGCGCAAGATGGCCTTCACCCTCAAGATGAGCTCCCGAACGCTGAACGGCTTGGTCACGTAGTCGTCGGCGCCCACCTCGAACCCGACCACGCGATCGATGGCGTCGCTCTTGGCCGTCAACATCAAGATCGGGATCTTGCGGGTCGCCTCGGACTGGCGGACCCGCCGACAGACGTCGGTCCCCGAGATGTCGGGGAGCATCAGGTCGAGCACGATCAAGTCGGGCCTGGGCTCGCCGTTGGCCAGCTCCAGCGCGCGCTTGCCCGTCTGGGCGGCGAGCGTCCTGAACCCTTCCCGCTCGAAGTTGAACGCGACCGTGGACAGAAGGTCCGTTTCGTCGTCGACGAGGAGAATGACTGCGGACATGAGGCGACCCGCTCGGCCTGGCCCAACGATACCCGTGCTCGGCGTGCCGTGAGCGCGCTGCCCTGTGACATCCACGTGACGGCGAAAAGACACCCCGACGACGCGGCTCGGGCGCCGCGAGCGGCCTGGTCAGAGCTCGCACATGCTGCGCTGGCCCAGGGTTTGAAGGGCGCTCTGCGGCGGGCCTCCCGACACGCCGAACGCCAGACCGCATCGCCGTCGCAGCACCTTGCCCGTCGACGCATCCACCACGACGGCCCCGTTCACCCCGGCGAACGCGATGCGCTTGCCGTCGTCCGACCACGCGACGTCACTGGGAGACATCCCCGTCGAGAAGCTCCACCGATCCTCCAGCGTCTCGGCGTCGTGCAGGGCCGCGAACGGGGTGGCCGCGTCGTAGACGACCAAAAAGCTCGCGCCATCGGGGGCTAGCACCATCCGGCTGACGTTGTCGGCGAGCGCCGGTCGCGTCCGAAGGGCGTCGCCTTTCGGGTCCACGAACAGCATCATCTTGCTGGCGTCCCAGCGGACGCCGTAGTGACGGCCCCGCCCGTCGATCGCCATCGGTGGGACCTGTCCCGTCGCGAGCGTCTCGCCCTTGTCCGCGACGTCTTGGCGGCTGAGATCCGACCGCAGTTCGGCGAGCGTGTAGCTCCGGAGGCGACTGCTACCGTCGAGCGTCCACACCACCGGCTGGTGTTTCGGGTCTCGTCGAGGCCCCCGAAACAAGCCGCCGCGATACGCCTGATCGACGAGCATCCAGGCCTCTCCGATGCCCTCCTCCGAGATCTCCACCATGCGCATATCGTTGACGTGCAGCCCGACGAACAGCAGCTTTCGCTCCCGATCGTAGGCGATCTCGCGAACCGTGCCGCTGACCCCCGAGCGCGCCAGGGGCGTGTCGCTGGGCCAGTGATGCAACACGATCGCTCCGTTGCTTTCGACCACCACGAGATGCTCGTCGTCGACGAAGCGCACCCAGGACATCCCGAAACCCTCGGTGGCGTTCGCGAGCTCCACCGGTGCGGGCGTGGGCGCTCCGGGGTCGCCGTCACCCACCGCCTCCACGTAGACCCGGCCCTGGAACGTGGCCCAGGCCACCCATTGGCCCGATGGGGAGAGAGCGGCCGAGCTCGCCTGCAGCGTCCGATAGGACAGGAATCGATGCTTGCGACGCAGCGCTTCGTGGACGAACAGTGCCGTCCCGTAGCCCGCCACCTGGACACCACCGCCGTAGGCCTGTACGCGCCCCTGATGGGTGAAGTCCGACGCCGGAGCGGTGCGGCCATGCACCGTGTTGCGTTTCAGATCGACCAGAGCCCCCGTCGCGAGCTCGTTGCTGGTCATCACCAGGTTGTCGGGCGTCACGAACCCGATCGCCGGCGTCACGCTACCCCGCATCTGCAGGTCGAACGTCCGCTGCTCGCCGGCGTCGGGCGTGAGCGGATGCACGACGACGCCCCACACTCCACCCCGATCCGTCCAGGCGAGCACGCCCACGCGGCGCAGGTCGGGCGACAACGCAAGGGTGGTCGGCGTCACGTCGACCGGTGAGGTCACCAGGACGGGCGAGCCATCCCGAATGATCCGAAGCTCGCCTCCGTCCTCGCCTTCGATGGCGAGGCGTTGAAGCTCGAACGTGAAGCCGACGTTCGTCCTGCCCGACGGAACGATCGCCACCAGGCCGCGCCCGTCGGCCGACGCGCGCAGGGTCCTGGGCCTGAACTTGCGCTCCTCGAACTTCGCGAGCACCTCGCCGCCGGGCCCCACCAGCGCGATGGAGTGATCGCGAAAGAGCACGGCGGTGTGATTTCCCCCCGACAACACGAGCGCCTCGGCGACCGGCGAGAAGGGCGGGAGGGACGCGAGCTTGCGCGCGTGACCCTCGCGATCGACGCCCAGGATCTCGACACCGCCCGAGGCGTCCACGGTCGCGACCGTCCAGCCATCGTCGCGTTCGGCCACCGAGATCCCGTCGACCGCCCGCCCTGGAACCAACAAGGGCTCCTCGCCACCCTGCAGATCGGGCCAAAGGCGCAGGCCTCCTTGCTGATCACGGGTCACCACGCTCTTGCCCGTCGGCGAAACCGCGATGCGGTCGATCGGCGAGGTGTGCCCTACGCCGGGGCGCGACAAAGGCCGGCTCGGGGGGTCGGATGCCTCGTCGGGCGTGCCGGCCAGCGTCGCGTCGGCGTCGGGCGCCGTAGCTCTCGGCGCGTCGACGTGGCAGGCGCCGGACCATGCAGCGAGCGCCACGAAGAGATGCCGGAGAACGTGGGGACGCGGACCCCGAGGAGGTGTGCGGATCACAGGGTGCGAAGATACGACACCAGATCGTCGATCTGGTCGTCGGTGAGCTTCGAGATCCGTCCCATCCCGTGAATGCTGGCGTTCCCCTTGAGCAGGGCCTCGAGGGTCGCCGCGCTGCCGTCGTGGTAGTAGGGGGCGCTGTGCGCCAGCCCGACGAGGGAGGGCGTGTCGACGCGCTTCAGATCCGCGGACAGGGCGTGCTGCTTTCCGTCGGTGAACAGCGGGCCGTTGTGGCAGGAGGCGCACCCCGTGGTCTCGCTCTCGAACAGCGCCTTGCCGCGGGCGACCGCCTCGGCATCCTCCACCTTGGGCGCACGCGGGGGCTCGAGCGAGGTGAGGAACACCTGGAGGTCGTCGACCTGGGCGCGCGTCAACCCGAACCCCCCGAGGCGCTCGACGGTGTTGGTGAGGCTGGCCTGGAGGTCCGCATCCTTGCCGTCCCACTTGAAGGGGTGACTCCCCACGAGGCGACCGGCGAGGAACGGCGTCTGCAGGCGATGGCCCTGCAGAAACCACGACAGCCCGTCGGACCGGGCCTCCGCGTGGCAGCTCGCGCAAGCCATCGCCCCGTGTTGCGACAGGGCACGGTCGTTGCCCTTGCGGAACAGCGCCTTGCCGCGGCGGGCCGCCGCCGACAGCGTGCTCTTGGTCAGCTCGCCGCTGCGGCCGGCGACGTGTGGCCGGCCGGAGTCGACCGAGATGCGCACGACTTCGCGGGTGAGCGAGCACCAGACGTGCACGTCTGCGTCGTCGCGATCGACGGCCAGCCCCGTGGGCCCACACTCGGGCCCGAGCTCGAGCGGCTGGGGCCACGCGGGCCGCACCGAGGCCTGGGAGACGTCCGCGATCGCCACCAGGGTGTCCGAGCCGTACCCGGCCACGTACAGCACGTCGCGCGCCGGGTCGTAGGCCACGGCGCGCGGCTGGTGTGCGGACGTGGACGCGAACGCGGTGCGGATCGACGTCTGCGCGGCGCCGTCGGGCATGTCGAGGAACGCGAGGCGATGGGCGATCGGCGGCTGGAATCCTCCGCCACCGTAGCCGTTGACGTTCTCGCCCGCGCCCTGCTCGCCCATGAACGGCGTGCTGACCTGGTGCGGGACGACGCCGATGCCGTGACCCACGTACACGGCAGCGAAGGCGTTGCGCGCGAAGCTCTGCCCCCGATCGCGGGCGACAGGCATCGTCGGGCTCGTCGAGTGGCCGCGGTCGTCGACGTGCCCACTGGGCGGCGCTGGATCGATCGCCACGTAGTCGATCGTCGGGCGCGCTTCGAGGTGCACGCGCCCGACCACGCCGGTGGTCAGGAAGGTGACCAGCGCCTCCTTGCCGTCGGGCGCGATCGCGATGCCGCGCGGCTCGGGCCCGATCCCGAGCGACCACTGCGTGCGGCCCGTCGACGGGTCGTAGGCGGTCAGCTCCCGGTCGGCGACGGTGGTGACCAGAAGCGAGCGCCGGTCGGAGGTGAGGGCCAGGCCGTAGGGCTCGGTGGAGGTGGGGATGACGTCGTCGCGAACCAGGCCCTCCCGCAGATCGACCACGACGATCCGATCGCCGAGCCTGTCCGACACGTAGGCCTTGTTGCGACTGTCGTCGACCACGACCTGCGCGACATCGCGCCCGATCCGTAGACTGGCGACCTTCCGGTAGCTCGCGTCGATCCGCACCAGCTCGCCGCTGTCCTCGTCGACGACCAGGAGATCGGCGCCGTACGTGGCGATCGGGCGGCCCTCGAGCCCCGAAGGTCGCGGCGCGTCGGGGGGCGCCACCGACTCGCCGACGGGTGGGTCGTCCTGCTGGAACGCGAGCCCGTTGGAGAAGAATCCCTGGTTCAGTCGTGGGTGCTTCACGATCGAGCGCGCACTCGCCACACCGGCCACCGTGGCGACGGCGAGCGCGGTGACGAGCAGGGCGGTGCGAGAGGCCTGCGGCATGGCGGCTCATGGACGCACCAGCGCGAGATTTGTTCCACCCCCGACGCACTTCGCCGC
>CAZYSW010000271.1:0-7992 GCA_964650105.1 uncultured Nannocystaceae bacterium | reverse complement strand
TCCATGGGTGCGAGGGCCAAGAACAGGCCGGCCTCTCCCGGAGCGCGCGCGACGACTTCACGGCGCCGGCGGGTGGCCGACGGGGCGCGGGGCAGAACCTGAACCGAGGCGCTCACCTCGAGGAGGGTATCGAAGAAGGCCCGTGGGGTGAGACCGCCGTCGGCGTCGGCGCTGACAGGGCGCGACAGGGACGGGAAGACCGGGCATGCTCGAGCGTCGACCCACGCAGCCAGCGTCGGCATGGCCTGCCGGGGTCCTCCGATGCTTTGCCCGCGCTAGTCTTCGAAATCGAGACCGAGCTGGCGATCTTGGCTCTCCGACCACGGCACGAGCATCAGCTCGTACGTCCTCGCCCGGCGATGCCTCCCGTCGCGGCCTCGCGTTCGAACGACGCGGCGCACGAACCCGCAGGGCATCAGCCGCCCGTCGCTCATCATCTCCCACACCGCCATCTCGACGTCCTGCGCCCGAAACCCCTGGCGCTCCAGCGTGTCGACAATCGTCCCCATGGCGATGCCCGATTCGCCCGCATCGGTCACGAGCGAGGTGATGGCCTCTTCCAGCCGCTTCGCCATGGACGCGCGAGAATGGATCGGCCGTCGGGCACTGGCAAGCGAGGGGCGCCACCCAGCCCAGGATCGAAAGCGTCGACCCGCAAAGACCCATCCGCCGGGACGGCCCCGTCGTCCGGCGAAAGCGGCCCACGTGGATCATCCGCCGAAGATTTCACCGAGGGGACGGACGAAGATGGGGGCGGTCGCGAGCATCCAGGAGAAGTGAAGGAGCACGCAGACCGCGGGCGAGGCGAGGGGCCGGCGAAGCCACCGACGCACGAGCGTCTGCGCGACGACGGCGAGGCCCTGCAGCGAGAAGAAGGCGAGCATCCAGCCCGTATGACTCCCCGGCCGCCCCAGACACGCGAACACCACCCACTCGTGCATCAGGCCGCTGATCACGAACACCACGGCCGTGACGAGCAGGGGCCGGCGTCGCCCACCGAGGGGCAAAAAGACGTTGCGCAGCGCCCAGCGGTGCACGACCAGATTCCATCGGCGTGCCCAGAAGTCTCGTGGTGAGCGCGCCAAAGCAGGAGCGTCGAAGATGTCGTCCACCCACGCTCCAGCCTGCATGACCAGGCCGCTGGTTACGTCCGCGACCCCGGAGACGACGACGTAGATGAGCCACATGGCCCACAACGTCTCGACCCAGAGGTGATCGTGGAGCTCGGGATGGAGCTGATGCACGCGGACGAGCGCCCCCGCGGCGACGGCCTTGGCCAGCGCGCGGAGCAGACGGCGACGCCCCTGTTCGCGATTGAGGGCCACCTCCATCGGGGTCTTGGGGGCCCTGGCTTCGGGCGGGAGCGCCAGCCACACGGCGAACCACGAGAATCGCTCCCGGGTGCGGCGATCCGGCCCGAGGCCGCGCGCGAGCTCGTAGGTGCGCACCGCCATCGCGACGCTGACGCAAACCGAGAATGCCCGGACGTACACGGCCTCGACGGGCACCGCGAAGGGGATGGACAGCGCGGCGACGATCCCCGGCAGTGCCCAGGCGACGCCGCGGGGCGCTCGGCTCGGGACCACCCAGGCGTGCAGGGTCACGGCGACCATCAGGCTCGCGGTGTGCAGGAGCCACGCCATCGCGGTCGCGAACGAGGGTATCGCAACCGTTCGCTCGGAGGGCGGGCTCGGCCGCCCGACCATCGACCGTCACCCCACCGAGGGCCTGCTCCGCCCACCCGTCGTCGGGGCGGCGGAGGGGGGCGTCACACGCCGGGCGCCCTCAGGGCAGGATCCTCGCCGGGAAACCAGCGGCTGGCGATGCGCACCGCGTTGGTGGCCGCCCCCAGGCGGAGGTTGTCCGCGGCGGCCGTGATGCAGAAGCTCCGCCCTTCGCGATCGCGAGGGTCGCGTCGGATTCGCCCCACCAGGGCGCGGTCTCGGTCGTGGACGCACGACAGGGCGCTCAGCCCCTCGCCTTCGGTTCCGCCAATGCATCGCACGAAGGGCGCGCTGCTCTCGTCCGACAACACGCGCTCGAGCTCGGCCACTTCGGTCGGTCGATCGAGCGTGATCCATGCATTGATGTAGTGGCCCACGGCCACCGGGACCCGGCAGCACTGCGCCGAGATCTGGAACTCGGGAAGATCGAGGATCTTTCGGCCCTCGTCGACGAGCTTGCGCTCCTCCGAGGAGAACCCGCTCTCGTCGGTCTTGCCGTTGTGGGGAACCGTGTTGCCCGCATAGGCTCCCGGGGAGAAGCGAAGCCCCAGTCGGTCGCTTTCGTCGTACCCGGCCTTGCTGTCGGCGAGGAAGGTGTCGAGCGTGCCGATGCCGGCCCCGCTGATGGCCTGATAGGTGCTCACCGTCGCGCTGTGCAGGCCGAAGCGGCGCATCAGCGGCGCCACGGCGAGCGTGAAGGGAATCGTGGTGCAGTTCGGATTGGCCACCAACCGCGAGCTCTCCGTGACGCGCCCGCAGTTGACGCCGGCCACGACCAGCGGGACCTCGGGATCCATGCGGTAGGTGTTGCTCTTGTCGACCACGCGATACCCGAGCTCGAGCAGCCGGGGCACGTAGCGGCGGCTGTGATCGTCGTCGAGGGCGACCAGCGCCAGATCGCCTCGCGGCGCGTCGTCTCGCTCGAGCCTGGACGCAGCACCCACCCGATGAACGCGGCCTTTGTGCTCGAGCTCCTGGTCTCGGCTGGCGAACAAAGCGAGCTCGGCGCTCGGCCACGCTCGCGCGACCAGGTCCAGGCTCTCGCGCCCTACCAATCCCGTCGCTCCGAGGATGCAGATCCGCATGGGGTCGCTTCATACCACGTCGTGTTTCGCACGGTCGTGCCCGGGCCATCCGAAGCGCTCCGTCCCGGTGGGCGGGGTTGGCGCGCGGTCTGGTCGGCCGTCCGGATCGCCGCGATGATGGGGACCGTATGGCGGGCGAGCCCGACCCCTTTCTCGAGGCGCGATGGTTGGACCTGGGGCTGGTGACGTACCGGATCCCGGCGGATCTGATCGCGCAACGCCTCCCACCGCAACTCGAGCCGGATCGGCTACCCGGCGATCCGGAGGGGGTCGCCTACGTCAGCCTGGTGGCCTTCGACTTCCAGGACACGCGGGTGAAAGGCGTGGCCGTTCCGCTGCACACCAATTTCCCCGAAGTGAACCTGCGGACGTACGTCCGCGAGCGCGAAGCCGGAGGACGTCGAGGTGTGCTGTTCATCTCGGAGATCGTCCCCAAGCCGGCGATCGCCATGGTCGCGAACCTTCTGTATCACGAGCACTACCGGGCGTTGCCCATGCGGTTCGCCGCCGACACCACCGAGCGCGACGGGGTCGTGCTCCGCCGGATGCACTGCGAGATCGAGCTCGCCGATCGCGTCCATCGCATCGGGTTGACCGGGGGACTACCGCCGGTGGCGTGCCGGGAAGGCTCGACGGAGCGATTCTTCAAGGAACACACCTGGGGGTTCGGCGTGCACCCCGAAGGCGGGCTCGTCACCTACCGGGTCGATCACCCCATCTGGCTTTTGTACCCCACCTCGCTCGACGCGTTGGAGCTCGACGTCGACTTCGCCGAGCTGTACGGGCACCCGTGGGGAATCCTCGGCGATCTCCGTCCGTTTCACGTCGCGTACGCGGTCGGCTCGGAAGTCGCCGTCTATCCCAGGAGCTAGCAAAGCATCGGAAGCGCCGCGCGAGGCGACGTCTCCGATCCCCTCGTCGCGCTCGCTCGCGTCGTCGCCGACGGCGTCCTCGCCTCCCACGACGTCTCCGCGCCCCTGCGGGGCCCCGCCGGCCGGGAGGCGTCCACGTCGAACGACTCGTGGTGGACGTTCGCGAAGTCGTCGACGCTCGCGGGGCGGGATCCTCGTCGACGGGGTGTTGCCGTCCGACGGTCGCGACGCCCCGTGAGACAAACGGCCACGGCGTGGCGCATGGCCACGAGCCATTCCGACCCGCCGGCCGGACCGCGTTCATGCATGCCGTTCTACGGGCGGTTTACCGCTTGGCATCGCCGTTGCATCAGAGTCTGGTCCGATTCCCGAAGACGGGATCGGAGGAGCTTTCGATGACCTTCGACGCCAACCCACACACTGAGACTCGCACCGCTCGGGCTGGCCGCAACACCCTCAACGTATATCTCGACGACGCCGGCGCATTCGATCTGATGAGCGCCGAGGAAGAGCGTTTCGTCGCGCGCCAGATCGCCGAGCTCCGGCGCGACTATTGGCGGGCGCTGCTGTCGTCACCGACCCTGGTGGAACCGGTGCTCGAGGCCGCCTGTCGCGTCCTGGGCAAGGACGCGCTGGCGAACGAACGGCTGGAGCGCGTTCGCGAAGCGCTGCGCCTGTTTACCGACGGCAAAGACGCCGAGCACGCGCACGCCTTGGCGGCGGAGCTCGAGCAAGTGGCGATCCACCTCGGCGGGCTCGACTGCGATCGCGTCGCGGCCGAAGCCATCGCCGAGGACATCGAACGCTTGATGCCCGACGACCCGGATCGCCAAGAACGCACCAAGCACCTGCGGCTCCGCACGATGCCGTCGCCGGCGGCGATGGAGGCCTACCGATCGCGTGTCCGCCGGGCCCGCGGGCGGTTGCAGGCCGCGCGCAATCGCTTCGTGTGCGCCAACCTCAGGCTCGTGGTCCGGGTCGCCCAGCGGTACGGCCGCCAGCACATGCCCCTGGCCGATCGCATCCAAGAAGGAAACCTGGGCCTGATGAAGGCCGTCGATCGCTTCGATCCGGAGCGGGGCATCCGGTTCTCGACGTACGCGGCCTGGTGGATCCGTCACAACATCACGCGGGCCCTGGTCAATCGCGGTCGCAACGTCCGCATCCCGGCTCACTTGCACAACGTGTTCTCCAAGATGAGCAAGGCGGAGCGATCGCTCAAAGGAGAGCTCGGTCGCGAGCCCACGGTCGAGGAGATCGCCGCGCGCATCGAGATCCCACCCGAGAAGGTTCGTATGGCGCGCGACGCCATGGAGCTGCGTTCGGTCGGGCTCGAGACGTCGGAGACGGGCGAAGATTCGCGTCCCGCCATCGAAACCATCGAGTCGACGGTCGAGCGCCACACCGACGATGCCATCGACGATCGGCGGAACGTGACCATCATGTCGAACGCGTTCTCCGAGCTCGACCCGATGGAGCAGGACATCTTGTGCCATCGATTCGGGCTGAAGGGGGCCCCGCGACTGACCCTCCAGAAACTGGGGGAGCGTTACAGCCTGTCGCGCGAGCGTATTCGGCAGGTCCAGAACCGCGCCCTCGCCAAGCTGCGGGAGGTGATCGAGTCCTCGCCGCTGCCGGCCACCGCGTTCGCGTGACGGTGGTGGTCGGCTCGGACCGCGAGCGGTGGAGCGGAGCGCGGGCGGGGCCGAAACGGGCCGGGGGGATTGGTGCGCGTGCCGAGCCTTGCTAGGTTGAGCGCCGGACGGCACGATGGGCAGCCGCGAACCCGAACCAGGGCCGAACACCGCTTCGCGTGACGCCGATCGACGGCTCGAGCGGTTGATCGAGCTCGAGCGCCTCCAATCGGCGGCGTTGGCGGCGCATGTTCGCTACGTGCAGAGCCTTCTGCACGCGAGCGAGGGCGTGCCGCCCGAGTGGCTCGAAGACATGGCCGTCCGTCTCGACGTCCAGACGCAGCGACTGGAGGCGCTGGGGGTCGACATCCGCGAAGCGCCGCCGCAGCCACGTCGGTCGGCGCGTTCGGACCCCGACGATCTCGACCTGCTGTACTTGCTCGCTCGCGGGCCGCTGGGGACGTTGGCCGAGGAGCTCGACCTTCGGGCAGCCGCCCTGGGGTGTGCGCTGGACGAGGTGGAGGCGTTCGATGACGGGCGCGCGACCAAGGTGTTCCGCGAGCACCTCCACCAGCTCGAAGCCGATCTGGACCTGCTCCGGAAGCGGCTGGGCCGCTGACCTCGGCGGCGGGTTCGCTGGGCACGTTCGACGGCAATCTCGCCGGCAGGACCATCGCCGACGAGCGCGTGCGACGTTGACACAGCGTGCCTCGCTGCACCGCCCGTGCACGCCAAAACCCGCGTCGGTACGGGAACGGACCCGCCTCGTCGGTTTGGCACCACCGTTGCACGAGCCGCCGGTGGAAACCGGAGGTTCAATGTCCGACTCGCTCGAGCCCATGTCCTTCGACCCACCGTCGGAGCCAAAGGAAGAACGTGCGGGCTCTCCTCGACGCTTGATGGACGTCTACCTGGACGACGCCGGCAGCTACAAGCTGATGAACGCCGAAGAGGAGCGGGCGCAAGCCCACAGGATCGCGGAGCTTCGCACGGCATACTGGAAGGCGCTGCTCTCCCGGCCGAGCCTCGTGGAGCAGATCGTCGAGATCGCGCGCAAGCAGTTGCCGGCCGAGGACTTTCCCCACGAGGAGGTCGAGCGCGTGATGACGGGGCTGGCCGCACTTCGGTCGCGTCGCAACGATGCGGCGGCACGCGATTTCGACCGGGAGCTCGATGCCCTCGCGACCGCGCTGTCGAAGGCGGACACCGATCGACTGGCCGCCGATGCCATCGCCGACGACCTGGACGTGCTCGTGGCCGGCGGAGCCGTCAAGCACCTGGTCGGCGTGGAGATCGATCGCACGTTGGTCGCATACCAGCAGCGGGTGCGACGGGCCCGTGCGTCGCTGCTCTCGGTCCGCAATCGGTTCGTGTGCGCCAACCTCCGGCTGGTCGTCAGGGTCGCGCAACGCTACGGCCGGAACCGCATGCCCCTGTCGGACCGGGTCCAGGAGGGCAACCTCGGCCTGATGAAGGCGGTCGACCGCTACGATCCCGAGCGCGGCACCCGATTTTCGACCTACGCCGCATGGTGGATCCGGCACGCGATCACTCGCGCGCTGGTCAACCGCGGCCGGAACGTGCGGATCCCGGCTCACCTGCACACGGTCTTCACCAAGATGACCGGGGCCGAGCGGTCGCTGCGGGGCAAGCTCGGCCGCGAACCGACGCTGGAGGAGATCGCGGCGGTGATCAAGGTCCCGGTGGACAAGGTTCGTCTGGCCAAGGAGGCCATGGAGATGCGCTCGGAGGCGCTCGACACCCCCGCGTGCGGCGAGGACTCTCGACCCGCGTCCGAGGTGATCGAGGCGCCCCTCGAACGCAGCGTGGACGAGACCATGGACGACCGGCGCAACGGCGCCATCGCTCGGAACGCGCTCGCCAAGCTCGATCCGATGGAGCGCGACATCATCGAGCACCGGTTCGGCCTGCGCGGCGCCAAGAAGCTGACCTTGCAAAAGCTCGGCGAGCGCTACAGCCTCTCTCGCGAACGCATCCGCCAGGTCCAAAACCGTGCGCTCGAAAAGCTGCGCGAGATCGTCGAGGCCAGCCCGTTGCCGGCGACCGCCTTCAGTTGAGCCGCCGGTCGGCCCGGGGGGGCGTGGCCGGCTCGGTTTGCTGCGCGACGAGCAGGGCGCCTTCGTCGCGCGACCCGAGATCTGATGGCGCGCGCGCGCCTCCGGTTTCGTGAGGTGAGGCCGCATCGACGGATCGCCGGATCTCGGCCTCCCCGACCGCGCGTGGGTGGGGGGCGGTGAACGGTCGCCGGCACCGGTGCCTTCTCCGACCCCGGCCGCCGTGCTAAGGGCACACCCGATGTCCGCTCGCGCCAGCTCACCTGCTCGGGTTTTCGCGTCCGCACACCACGCTGCCATGGTCAACACCATCAAGGGGCTGACCATGGATGCCGTCCAGGCGGCCAACTCCGGTCACCCGGGCATGCCGATGGGGAGCGCGGACATGGCGGTGACGTTGTGGACGCGCTTTCTCGTCCACGACCCGTCCGAGCCCCAGTGGATGGACCGGGATCGTTTCGTGTTGAGCGCCGGGCACGGCTCGATGCTGCTGTACTCGCTCTTGCATCTGACCGGCTACGACCTGTCGCTCGACGATCTGCGACGGTTTCGTCGGTTCGGGTCCAAGACGCCCGGTCACCCCGAGGTGGGCCACACCCCCG
>CAZYSW010000270.1:0-8023 GCA_964650105.1 uncultured Nannocystaceae bacterium | reverse complement strand
GCCCTTGTTGGCGCTCCACAGCGCCAGGAGCAGGCCGAGCGCGGCGCCCAGCCCCAGGCTGCCTTGCGATCGAGCGGTGAGGCTACGCAACTGGTTGTCGAGCAGGGCGATGACGCTGGCGGGGAGGACGGCATCGAGGCTGGCGAGCTGACGCTGCACGTCCATGGGATCGGCGAGGAGTCCGTACAGCGAGATCACCCCGGCGAGGGCCGGAAACACGGCGAGGAACGCGTAGAATGCGACGCCCGCCGCGACGATGGACATGTGATCCTCGCGGAGCTCTCGACGGACGTTCGACACGGCGCCCTTCCACTGCCGGGCAGCGACGCGAAGGGGATCCGGCGTCCGTTCGGGCCGTCTGGCCTCCTCCACTGTGCACGACTTATTCCTGCCGCACGGGGAGTCAATCTCGCCGGGCGCCGGAGCGCCGCCTACTCCGCCGCGCGGATGGCGGGCGCTTGCTCCTGAGCCTGGACGACCGTGAGCGCCGTCATCAGGACGACGTTGTCGACGTCGCAGTCGCGCTCGAGCACGGTGACCGGCCGCGCCATGCCCAACAACACGGGACCGACCGCCGGTACGCCCCCGAGCTCGCGCATGAGCTTGTAGGCGATGTTGCCCGCATCGAGGTTCGGGAAGATGAGCACGTTGGCGGGGCCCGAGAGCTGCGTGAAGGGGAAGGTGCGTTGCTGCTGCGTGAAGTTGACGGCGGTGTTCGCCTGCATCTCGCCCTCCACTTCCAGGTCCGGACGGCGTGCGCGGAGGATCTCCGTGGCCCTCTTGACCTTCACCGCCTCTTCGTGGGTCACCGAGCCGAAGTTGCTCATGCTCAGCATCGCCACGCGGGGATGAACCTCGTAGGTGGCCGCGGCGTCGGCCACCATCTCCGCCACGTCCGCGAGGATTTCGGGGGTGCTCTCCAGGTTCACCGTGGTGTCGGCGAAGAACAGCAAGCCTCGCTGGCGATGGAGCATGATGTACATCCCCGCCGTCCTGCGTTTTCCAGGCGCGAGCCCGATGATCTGGAGTGCGGGGCGGATGACGTCGGGGTAGTGGTAGTTGATCCCGGAGACGATGCCGTCGGCGCGTCCCTGGGCCACCATCATGACCCCGAAGTGGTGGACGTCTCTCATCCGCTGCTCGGCTTCCTTGCGGTCCAGCCCCTTGCGCTGACGCGCCGCGTAGTACCGCTCGACGTACTCCTCGAAGTGATCGTCGTGCAGCGGGTCGACGATCTCCACGCGCGACAGGTCGAGGTCGAGCTCGCTCTCCTCCAGGGCGTGGCGGATCTCCTCGGGGGAGCCGAGGAGCACGGGTCTCGCGATGCCGTCCTCGAGCAGGATTCCGCAGGCCTGAAGGATGCGGGGATCGTTGCCCTCGGGAAACACGATGCGGCGGGGGTCGTTGGCGGCACGCCGCATGAACTTGCGCATGACCGCGGTCGACTGTCCGAGCAGCCCCCGCAATCGCTCCTTGTAGGCGGCTTCGTCGAATGGGCCCTTGGCGACACCCGATTCGACCGCGGCCTTGGCCACCGCCGGCGCCACCCAGTGCAGGACGCGGGGATCGAACGGCTTGGGGATGATGTAGTCGGGGCCGAACTGGAACTCCGCCCCATAGGCGAGCGATACGATGCGGGGGACGTCGCGGCGGGCCAACGCGGCCAGGGCGCGAGCGGCCGCGATCTTCATCTCCTCGTTGATGGTGCGTGCCGAGACGTCGAGCGCGCCGCGAAAGATGAACGGGAAGCCGAGGACGTTGTTGACCTGGTTGGGGTAGTCGCTGCGCCCGGTCGCCACGATGGCGTCGGGGCGAGCGGCCTTGGCCTCGTCGTAGGGGATCTCCGGGTCGGGGTTGGCGAGCGCGAAGATGATCGGACGGGGAGCCATCGAGCGCACCATGTCCCGCGTGACGAGCCCGCCGGTGGAGAGCCCCATGAAGACGTCGGCCCCCTCCATGGCCTCGGCCAGGGTCCGCGCCTTGGTCTTGGACGCGAATTCCCGCTTGGACTCGGCCATCGGATCCTCGCGTCCCTCGTAGATGACGCCCTTGGAGTCGACCATCACGATGTTCTCGCGGGTCACGCCCAGGCTCACGAAGAACCGGGCGCAGGCGATCGCCGAGGCTCCGGCGCCGCTCACCACCACCTTCAGCGAGGGGATCTCCTTCTCCTGGAGGAGCGCGGCGTTGAGGAGGGCGGCGCCGGTGATGATCGCGGTCCCGTGCTGGTCGTCGTGGAACACGGGGATGTTCATCCGCTCGCGCAGCTTCTCCTCGATGTAGAAGCACTCGGGCGCCTTGATGTCCTCCAGGTTGATCCCGCCGAAGGTCGGCTCCAGCGCGGCCACGCACTCGATGAACCTGTCGGGATCCTCGGCATCGATCTCCAGGTCGAAGACGTCGATGCCGGCGAACTTCTTGAACAGGACCGCCTTGCCCTCCATGACCGGCTTGGCGGCGAGCGGGCCGATGTTTCCCAGACCCAGGACCGCGGTGCCGTTGGTCACCACGGCCACCAGGTTCCCCCGGGCGGTGTAGCGCTGGGCCGCCGAGGGGTCGTCGCGGATCTCCAGGCATGGCTCGGCCACCCCCGGCGAGTAGGCCAGCGACAAATCTCGCTGGCTGGTCAGCGGTTTGGTCGGAACGACCTGGATCTTTCCGGGGCGGCCTTGCAGGTGGTAGTCGAGAGCGTCTCTTCGCCGCACTTTCCTCATCTCGCTCACGATATCCGCATCCCGCCACGGCAACCAGCAAGCCCGCCGGTGGTCGGCGTGCGGGCCTTTGCCCCGGGTCGAGGCCGACGTGCGTCGACGAGCGCGCCCGGTCACGTGGCATCTCGGGCCGCGGCGTGAGGGTTCGCGGCGCCTGCCGCAGACATTGCGGCGCACGGGGGCAGGCCGCGGGGCTGGGCGACGCTACGCTTCGGAGAGGATGGGTCGGGCGCAAGCCAGCTTCGCGCAGGTGGTGGTGACCCACGATGTCGCGGATTTCGACGCCGTGGCGTCGGCCTTCGCGGCCACGCGGCTGTATCCGGAAGCGGTGGTCGTCCGTCGTCGGCTCGATGCGCCGGCCGTCCACGACTTCTTGGCGTTGCACAAGGATCGGTTTCCCCGCGTCTCTCACGAGCTTCTCGCCCGCCAAAGCGCATCGGTGCGGCGCCTGGTGGTCGTCGACGTGCGCCGCCAAAGCCGCCTGGCGGATTTCGAGCCCCTCTTGGAGCGGGTCGCTGCCCACGACGCCGCGCTCGAGGTGTGCGTCTACGATCACCACGAGCCGGCGTTCGACGACCTGCCGGCGACCCACGCCGTGGTCGAGCCGGTCGGTGCCGCCGTCACGCTCTTGGTCGAGGAGATCGAGCGGCGCGGGATCGCGATCGACGACGTGGAGGCCACGCTCTTTGCGCTGGGGATCCACGCCGACACCGGGTCGCTGTCCTACCCCCGCGCGACGCCGCGCGACGCTCGGGCGCTGGCTGGGCTCATGGAGCGCGGTGCGTCGCTCGACATGATCCAGCGCTATCTGCACCCGGCGTTGGGCGCCGAGCAGTTGGATCTGCTCTCGCAGATCCTTCGGGGCCTGGAGGTCACCGACATCGCGGGACGACGCGTGGGCATCGTCGTCATCGAGATGTCCCGGACCATCGGCAAGATGGCGCGCGTCGTCGCCGAGGCGTTTCGGTTGAGCGAGACCGAGGCGCTCTTCGCCGTGTTCGTGATCGGGGGCAAAAAGACGCAGGTCATCGCGCGCTCGACGGGGGTGGTCGTCGACGTAGGCTCGGTGCTCGGCGGGCTCGGCGGCGGTGGGCATGCGGGTGCGGCCTCGGCCACGCTGCGGGCGGGCACCGGAGAGTCGGTGCGCACGGTCATCGAGGCGGCGCTCGAACGCGACGGCGCCCGGCCTCGGACGGTGCGCAGCCTGATGACCACCGCGGTGCGGACGGTGGACGCCCGGCTGCCTCTGCGAGACGCGGCCGCGTCCTTGCGAGCATGGGCATGCCGAGGTGCGCCCGTGGTGCGGGACGGCGTGCTGGTGGGGGTGCTGTCTCATCGCGACGTGGATCGAGCCCTCCGAGCCGGTGACTCGAGGTTGCCGACGGGGGCGTACATGACGTCGCCGCCGCGAACGATCGGGCCGGACGCGACGCTGGAGGAGGCGCTGACCCTCATGACGCGTCGAGACATCGGTCGGCTCCCGGTGGTGGACGACGGGGGGGCCCTCGTCGGAATCGTGTCCCGCACCGATCTGTTGCAGGCCCTCTATCGCGGGCACGGCCCGTCGATGGACGAAGACGCGGTGTCGTCCGACGACGGCGGGTGACGCCGCGAAGCGGACCTCTGGGCGAGGCCGTGCGTAGGGTGGAAGCTCGAGATCCCGCGACGGCCCGGTTCACCGCAGGGTCCGGGGCCACCCCGACGGGTTCAGATGGGGCGGGGCGGGTGCCGGGGCAGCGTGATGGTGAAGATGGCCCCGTGATCGTTGTCGACCTCGATGGAGCCGCCGTGCAAGTCGACGAGGCTGTGGGTGATCGCCATCCCCAGACCGGTGCCCATTTCCTTGGTGGTGAAGAAGGGCTCGAAGATGCGCCCGCGGATCTCGTCGGGGATGCCCGGACCCGTGTCGCGGACCACGAGTCGGGCACCGGCGCCGTAATGGTCGACGCTGACGCTCACCGTACCGCCGGGCGGAACGGCGTCGAGGGCGTTGCGCACCAGGTTCAGCACGACCTGCTTGAGCCGTTCGACGTCGGCGTCGATGACGACCGGGGTCTCCGGGAGGCTGGTGCGAAGCTCGAGGCCGCGCTCCTCGGCGACGGGACGCTCGAGGTCCATGACCTGTTGGACGACGTTGCGGAGATCGAGCTCGCGGAGATTGAGCGCCTGGGGCCGCGCGAAGGTCAAGAAGTCCGTGACCAGGTGACCGAGCCGCCCGATTTCCTCCTTCACCGTGGCGGCGGGCTCCATCACCTTGGGGTCGTCGGTGATCTTGGCCAACCGACGCTCGAGCAACTGGAGCTGGAGGCCGGCGGCGTTGAGGGGGTTGCGGATCTCGTGGGCCAGGCCTGCGGACACGGTCCCCACCGCCGCCAGCTTCTCCGCCAGCCTGGTGCGTCGCTCCAACTCGCGGATGTCGGTGACGTCGAGGCCCGAAGCGTAGATGCGAAAGCCGTCCTCGACCTGCAGCCCCGACAGGCGCCAGCTCACGGCGCGCTCGGTCAACGTTCCGTTGGGTTCGCGGCGCAGTACCGAGGACTGAAGACCCACGCCGTCTCGGCCCTCTCGGACCCGTGCGCACGCGGAGCGAACGACCTGCTGATCGCGCGGGGGGACGAACGACTCGACCCAGTCGGCCCCCAGGATCTCTTCGGCACTTCGTCCCGTGGCCGTCACCACCGCCTGATTGAGCTGCAGGACGCGGCAGTTCTCGTCGAGCACCAAAAGCAGCGCCTGTACGGTGTCCACCATCGTTCGCAGCGCCGCTTCGCTGCGTTCGAGCGCCGCCTGGAGCGTTGCGGCCTTGCGGCGCAGGCGAACCTGCGCCAGCGCGCGCTGAACGGTCTGGATGAGCTCTTCGGGGTCGAAGGGCTTGAGGACGTAGGCGTAGGCGCCCGCCTTGACCGCCTCGATGGCGTCCTGGATCGAGGCGTGTCCGGTGACGAGCAGGATCTCCTGCAGCCCGTCTCCCGACTTCAGCTTGGGGACCAAGAAGGGACCCCGGGCGTCGGGCAGCCGAACGTCCACCAGCGCGACTTCGAACGGTTGTTCGGCCAGCCGCAGGCCCTCGCCGGCGCTGGACGCCGTCATCACGCGAGCGCCCTCTTCTTCGAGGATCTCTCGCAGGTTCTCCACCAGATCGACATGATCGTCGATCACGATGATTCGCGCGTCCGCGAGCTGCATCAGACTTCCTCGGCCCGCAAGGGGGACGGGACGACGGGCGGCCCGCCCCGCGGTAGGACGACACGGACCTCGGCGCCGCCCCCTTCACGATTGTGGGCGGTGGCCCGACCCCCATGACGCTCGGCCACGCTCTTGACCAGCGCGAGCCCCAGGCCGATGCCCTTGGCGCGACCCGAGACGAGGGGTTCGAAGGCCGTGGAGAGGATGTCGGGGGCGAATCCCGGGCCGTCGTCGACCACCGTGATGGCCACGTCGTCGCGCCCGCCGAACTTCACCGAGACCGAGATCCGGCCGCCGCCGGGGAGCGCGCGAGCGGCGTTCCCCACCAGGTTCACGATGGTTTGTCGCAGAAGGCCCGGATCGGCCTCCAACGTCACGCCGTCGTCGACCGTGCACTCGAGCTCGATCCCGGGATCGAGCGGAACACCCTCGCGGATCTCGCGAAACAGCGCCGAGAAGTCGATGGATTGTACCTTCGGGGGGCTGCTGCGGGCCATGTCGAGCAGCGCGGTCACGATTTCCTCGCAGGTTCGCGCCTGCCGGAAGATCTTTTCGACGTGCTTGGTGGCCCCCGGGTCGTCCTTGACGCGCTTGCGGAGGATGAAGAGCGAGGACTCGATCACCCCCAGTGGGTTCCGCAAGTCGTGCCCGATGCTGGCGGCGAGCTGCCCCACCGTCGCCAGCCGTTCGCGCCTGCGCAGGCGCTCTTCGGAATCGGACTTGTAGGTCTCCAGCATGATGGCCAACTCGAGGTCGAACAGACGATCGAGCGCGTTGCAGGCCTCGATGAGGGCGGGGACGTCGTCGTAGTGGGTCTGCAGCACCCGGCGGTAGTCGGTCCGCATCACGTTCATCGCGGTGACCATGTACTGCTGGGGCAGCCCGATGCGAACGTGCACGCGACCGATTCGCGAACGCAGCTCGAAAAACGCCTCGTCGTGCGGACCCCTGAGGCCGGTGAGCATCCACTGAGCCAACGTGCGCTTGAGCCGTTCGACCTGGGCCTGTCCACCGGTGATCGCGGCGTGAGCCTTGGGGTGCTGCAGGATGCGGGCGTAGAACGACTCGCTGATCGCTTCGAAGTGGGGCCGGAGGATGGGCTCGAGGTCACGAAGCAACGCGGCATCCTCGTCTCCGAAGCCCACGTAGGCTTTGATGTCGTCGAAGAAGGTCGGCATTTGCGTCCGAGGTCGGCTCGGGCAGCGCGGATGCCGCAAAGGCTGCACCGGCTCGGGCCTTCCGCGAATGCTACCTTCCCTTCATGTACCAGCGCATCGTCGTCGGACTCGATGGCTCTCCGCGCCAGCCGCTCGTGCTCGAGCAGGCGCGCGCTCTGGCCGAGGCGCAAGGCGCCGAGCTGATCTTGTGCCGGGCGATGGCGATCCCGGTGAGCATCCCGGCGGTCCTTTGGACGCTTCAGGGCGACGAGTTCGAGACCTTCCTCGTCGAGCACGGAACCAAGGAGCTGCAGGCCGTCGCCGACCGGCTGCCGGCGGGGATGAAGAAGAAGATCCACTGCCGCATCGGGCAGCCTGCCGACGTGCTGTGCGAGATCGCGGAGGCGGAGGCGGCGGATCTGGTGGTGATCGGCACCCACGGTTACGACCGCATCGATCGGGTGCTCGGGACGACCGCCGCCAAGGTGGTGAACCGGGCGCCCTGCAGCGTGTTGGTCGTGCGCGGCCCGGTCGCCGGGTGACCGCCGGGCCGCCGGCGCGAGCCCCCCGTCGTCGAGCGGCCTGCCCCGCCGCCGGGGAGCGGTCCCGACGACGGAACCGGTCGCCGGACGAGGACGACGTTCTGACGCAAGCTACTTGCAGATTTTGCGCCGTACCCCATTGAACGCAAGGCTTGCGCGGTGCGACGCTGGCGCTCGTGCTCGGGCCCGCGCAGACTGCTCTCGTTCGACCGCGAGACGACCCACGATGACCGAGACCGAAAAGCAGACCGAATATCGAGTGCTGGTGGTGGACGACGAGTCGGCGGCTCGCACCGCGCTCACCGAGCTCTTGCGCGAGGAGGGCTTTCAGGTGCGCAGCGCCGGCGACGGCTTCAAGGCGCTGGGGCAGCTCGAGAACTGGACCCCCGACCTCATCATCACCGACGTGAAGATGCCGGGGATGGAC
>CAZYSW010000269.1:0-8031 GCA_964650105.1 uncultured Nannocystaceae bacterium | reverse complement strand
GAGGCCGTGCACGCGTCCGAGCGCGTCCTCGAAGATCGCCCCCAGATCGGTCGCGCCTCCGGTGCTGCGGTCGGCGAGCACCTCGAGCGCGGCGGCGATGTTGTCGGTGGTCGCGTCGGCCAGCCCCTCGCGGGGATAGAGGACCTCGGCGGACACGTCGGCGCTCATCACCGCGAATCGATCCCCCTCGCTGAGGCTGCGCAACAACGCTTCGGCCACCGCCAGGCACGTCTCGTGCTCCGACCGGTCACCGGCCGCCGAGGTGTCCACCACCACCACCAGCTCGCCTCTGGGCGTGGGGACGCTCTCGAAGTCGACCTGGGGTGTGTAGCGCACCATGACGTACCGGGCCTGATCCCGGCCCGGATCGATGACCGACAGCCGCAAGGGCTCGACCTCGGTGTCCGCCTTGCGCGACAGCTCGAGCTGGAAGTCGGCGCGCGGCGTGTATCCGCTGCGGCGCATCGTCACGCGACGCCCGTCGTCCTCCACACGCGCCTCGCCGAGCGTCGCGATGTCGTGCGTCTGCGACAGCTCGCCCAGATCGACGGCCAAGGAGAACTCCTCGATGGTGGGGGCGTCCTTTCCTGCCGGTCCCGCGAGCGGATAGGTGTACCGGAGCTTGCCCTCGGACTCGGCGAGGAGCTGCTGATATCTCACGACGATGCGGCGAGTGCCGAGCGCCGGCACGGGATAGATCCGTGCCCGTACCGTGCGGTCGTCGATCCACTCCAAGAGCGCGGGATCGTTGGCGCGTCGCACCGCCTGCTCGTACTTGGTGGTGGCCTCGTTCCGCTCGACGATCTCCCCCTCGACGAGCTGTCCGTCGGTCTCCAGCGCGAAACCCACGAGCTGGCTGCCCTCGGGGATGGAGAACCAGTAGTAGCCCTCGACGTCGCGGCCCGAAGGGTTGAAAAAGCGCTGATCGACCAGGGTCTCGGCCACCTGATCGCGCACCACGACCTTGACCGACTGCTGCTGGATCGAAAGTGGCAACGACGCAGCGCCGGGCTCCGCCGCGCGGTCGACCGCGTACAAAGCTCCCGACCCCTCGGAGCGACCTGCAGCCAGCCCCGAGCGATCCCCCATGCCTCCGGTCCAGTCGTCCCAAAACGCGACCGCACTCACCTCGGGTGCGGCCTCGCCGACGATCGTCGCGCGCTCGCCCGCCGAGACCTCGGTGCGCCCACCGGGGCTGGTGACGACCCCGAGCCCCTCGGCGACGTACACGCTGGCCTCGCCGTCCTGCACGCGCAAGCTGGCCCCGCCTGCCGCGAGCGTGACCGACGACGCACCGAGCGTGTGGGCGACCGCCTCCTGTCCGCGCTCGAGCCCCGGTGCATCGAGCCAGGCTCGCCCCGACTCGAGCACGATCCCGGCCTTCACCTCCACCACGGTGTTCTCGTCGAGATACACCCGCGACCCGTCGCCGAGCCGGATCAGCGCCCGGGCCCCGGCCGCAGTGCGGACCTTGGCGGTCTCGGGCAATGGCGTCCCCGACAGCATCCGCGTCGTGCCGCCGTCGGTCTCCAGCATCACCTCGCCCGCCGCGAGCTCGACCTTCGCCGACAATCGCTCCGCCTTCACCGGCGGCGGGTCGGCCCAGGGCCGGAGGATCGCGAGGGTGATCCCGGCGGTCGCCAAGACCCCCGCCGTTCCGAACACCGCCAGGCGCGACGCCCACGTGCGGCGCGAAGGTCCCGCAGACCCTTCGGGAATCTCGGACAGCATGGTTCCGCTCATCGGTCGTCTCCTGAGTGCGTGATCATCGGCCGCTCCTGGGGTCGCCTGGCAACGCACTCCCGGACGTGGGGGTCTGCGCGCGGTTGCGCTGGCTCCGGCTCGAAGGAGCGTCGCACGAAATCACCCCGGCTGTGGCCTTTGAACGCCGTTACACAGCCGAGTGTCGGGCGTTTGCGTGGTGCGTCGACACGCGCTCGCGGCCGTCGTGGGCGCGCGTCGCACGGGAACCGTCGTGGGGCCGACGCCCCGTTCCCCGCAGTTTCGTTGCGGCATGCCCCGACACCTTCCGGACCCCAGCGTGCTCGTCGAGGGGGCTCGGTCGGCATGCCGAGCCGGAGGGCTGACGCGTCGAGCCAAGAACGGCGGCTCCGACCGGCGGGTCGCCAACGAAGCAGGCCCGGGGGCACCCGACGCCGGGATTCGATGCCGTCACCGATCCCGCCTAAACCGAAACCGAGTTCGCGGAACACGTGGGGGGAGGCGGACACCAGATGACACGCCGCCTCGGGAGAGATCTCATGTCCAAGAAAACGCTCGGTCTTCTCGCCGCCCTCGTCACCATTCCGTCGACGGCCCTCGCCGCAACCGACGAGATCGGCCCGGCGGGCCGCATCGTCGCGCTGGAGGTGAATCAACAGAGCTCCGACACCTATCTGCAGTACCACGGCCGCGTCTGGATCGGGAAGGGCAAGGCCGTCGTGGAGTATCGCTGGGGTGGCACCTCCTGCGGCTCCCGAACCCTGATGCCCGACGGCGTCCAGCTCCTGCAGACGGCGCTCGCCAACGGCCTGGTGGTGCAACCGCGTTACGAGGACGGCCAGGGCACGACACTGTGCCTCGTCGGCTTCACGTTCTCGGATTAGCGCGACGCGTCACCCCGCAGCCGCTCGCCGGGGACCGAGAACTCGTGGCTCGAGCTCGTCGTCACGCGCCCTTCGGGGTCGAAGCGATATTCGACGAGCGCGTAGGTCTCCTCGTAGACCATCCCGGGCGGCTCCTGCACCCATCCGCTCACCACGACGCCCAGGCTCTCGGTGGCGCGCACCCCGACCGGCGTGAACTCGGGGGTGTCATCGAGCTCGAACGCCCGTGTGGGCTCGGTGACGAAGTGTCCCCCGAATGCCTGCAACACCTCCTGCACCCAGGCCCGCGCCAGCGGCTCGCGTTTTTCGAGCGCGCCGTCGACCCAGCCCGCGGACGTCAGCCCGGCGACCGTCGCCTCGTCCATCCGGTCGAACCACTTCCGCCCCACGAACGCCCCGATGGGCATGCATCCACGGTCGTGGGCGAAGCCCCCCACGACGACCACCTTCGGAAAGGTCTGCGGCCAGGCTGCGCAGACGTCCTCTCCGGGGTCGCGGCCGCGGGCTTTGGTGACCGCGTTTCGCACCGCCTCCCGATCACCGCGGGGCAACCCATGGTTGCGCGAAGACGAATCGTCGTCGGCGTCGGGCGTGGCCCCCGGTGAAGGAGCGGGCTCCGCTCGTGCACAGGCCAGGGCCAACGATCCAACGAGGAGCAGCGTGCGGGCGGACACGCCAGCAGCATGAGCGCAACGGGCCCAAAACGCCAGTGCACGCGGACACCGGCTCCAGGCGAGCCAGAACCGAACCGGCCGGAGATCGTCCTGGCCGTGCCGACGAGGCCCGGACGAAGACCCCGTCGAAGACGACGCCGACAGACGGCACCACCCACGTCCACCTTCGAACAGGGTATCGGAAGTGGCGGGGTTGTGCGGGATGAGAACCCGGTGGGAGACGGCACCGGCAAGGCACGCGAGACCGAGGAACCCCGAGCATGTTTCCGCCGAGCGACGCGGCCAGTGTTGCGGAGACGGGGTTATCGCCTCGCGGGACATTTCCGCTGCCCTGCCGACGCGGTGGACGTCGGGGCGTCGTGCTACCGTGCTCGTGGTCAAGATGCGTCGACGCGGGTCGGAGGGGATCGCTCTCGGGGGCTGGATGGCGCTGCTCGTGCTGAGCGGATGCTTCGCGCAGGCACCCCGCGTCGACCCCGACACGGGCGGGACGACGAACGAGTCCGAGACCGGCGACAGCGCGACATCCACGAGTGGCCCCTCGTCCGCCGACGGCCAGGTGACCACCGCCGACGACACTCGCGGGATGGACACCACGATCAGCGCCACCGATCCTTCGGCCACCGAAACGGCGGACACCGACCTCCCCGTCCCCTTTTGCGAAGGCCTGGAGCGCAGCGTCCTCGTCTGCACCGATTTCGACATGATGCTCGCGGTCCCCGTGCCGTGGACGCCCATCGTGCAGGGAGGATCGGTGAACGTCGTGTCCGATGACGAGGCCCCCTCGATCCCTCACGTGCTCCGGGCGAGCGCGAGCATGCCGGATTCGGACGTGACATTCGCCGGCGTTCGCACGCAGTTGGGTGTGCTGCAGTACATCCACAATCTCTCCGCGCGGATCCACCTCGACGACGGGTGCCCGGCGGTGAACGTGATGGAGATCGCGTTTCTCACCAACGACCTCACGCCGATCGCCACGGCGGGGCTGGAGATGTCGCCGACCAGCCTGCGCATCGTCCTTCAGGTCGGGGCGGACTCCCAGGAATTCCCGGTGCCCGTGAACCTCGCAGACGCGGGCCCCTTCGTCGAGCTCCGCCTGGAGGTCGATTTCACGACCGACGCCGTGCGGGCCTTCGTCGATGGCAACTACGTCGGCGAAGCGCCCCTGATCGATCCCGCGGCTCCCGAGCCCCCCTGGATCACCGTGGGAGTCACCAACAAGCAGGACGGCACCTGCGAGGCCCGGATCGACGACATCCTCGTGTACTGACGCCGCAGCGTCACCGATGCCGTTGCGGGGTCGCGTCCGCGAGCCCCGAAGGCGATCGAATCGTGCACGTCGACCGGAACGATCCTGTGCGAAGCGTAGGAGCTCGACCGGCTCAACCCATCATCGCGCGGCCCATGCTGCGAAGTTCATCGAGGGTGGTCGGGGGCGGTTCCATGCGCTGGAGGACGGTGATGGGGGTGTTCGGGTGCTCCTCTTCGAGGCTGCGATGCACCGCGCGCGAGCGCTCGCTCTGCAAGCGCGCCCCCGCGTATGCGCGCACGACCCGAGGCAGCACGTCTTCGGCCGCATCGCCGAGCTGCGCCCGCAGGGCTCGCAGCACCAACTCGTCCGGCGGTCGGGGCGGAAGCGGAGGATCGGCGCGGTTGAGCACCACCCCGTCGATGCGCATCCCTCGTGAAGAGAGCACGGCCATGAAGTTCTTGGCCTCGCGCACGCTGAAATCGGTCGCCGACGTCGTGATGATCACGCCCGTGTCGGGCGACACGAGGAGGTTGGCCACGTCGCCGGCCCGGCGCTGAAACTCTCCGAGGACATCGCTGAAGTCCTGCAAGAAGTCGCCGAGCTGCCGCATGAACGGTCCGCCACCCAGCGCCTCGAACGCCTTCATCATCACCGAGCTGGCCAGACCCAGGAACTTCATCCCGATCTTCGACGAGCTCGCCAGGAACTTGGCCGCCGGGTTGTCGAGCAGCTCGATGATCCGCCCCGGCGCCTCCAGGAACTCGATCGCGTTGGCGGTGGGTGGCGTATCGAGGATGATGAGGTCGTAGTCCGACTCGCGGTGCAACATGTGGACGCGCGCGATTGCGGCATATTCCAGCGCGCCTCCGAGGTGCTGGACGGTCGCCCGGTAGATCGGGTTGTCGAGCATGCGTGCCGCGGCGTCCTCCGAGCGGGAGTAGCCGCGCACGATGGCGTCGAAGACCTGTTGCGTGTCGAGCAGGAGGCAATCGAGCGGGTGCCCGCGCTCGGCGCTGCCCGGCACGGTGGTGATGCTGCCCGGCGCGTGGCCGCCGGTGGGATCGAGACCCAGGGCCTGCGCGAGGCGGCGTGAGGGGTCGATGGTGAGGACCAGGGCCTTGCGTCCGCGCTCGGCCGCTTGCAGCCCGATCGCCGCCGCCACCGTCGTCTTACCCACACCCCCCGGACCCACACAGAGGATCACCCGACGGGCCGTGGGCAGACGCAGGAGCTCGGACTCGGGGGTCGTGGACGCGGGCGGGGCCATGTCTTAGGCTTCGCCTCCGTGAGCCGGGGGCAGCGGTTCAAGATCCTCGTGGGCGCGCTCGAGCACGAGGTCGAGGTCGAACCCGGAACCGATCTCGCCGAGACACGCGTCCGCGTCAATGGGCGGGACTTCGTGGTCGGCTCCACCGCCGACGAAGGACTGGTCGTCCGCAGCGATCGCGACGCCACCCTGCGCACCGTCTGGCTCTCGCCGGGGGTGCGACCACGGCTCGCCGCCACGCGCGGCCGGGTGCTGGACGTTCGCGTGCGCACCACCGGCGAGGCGGCGCTCGAAGAAGCCGCCGCCGCGGCCGGAAGCGGCCCCGAAGCTGGCGCCCGGATCGAGGCACCCATGCCCGGTCGCGTGGTCCGCGTGCTCGTCACGCCCGGCGAGGACGTCGAGCTCGATCAACCGCTCGTCATCGTCGAGGCCATGAAGATGGAGAAAGAGGTGCGCGCGACCGCGGCAGGACGACTCGCCGTCGTGGCCGTCGAAGCCGGGAACACCGTCGAGGCCGGGCAGTTGCTCTGCGAGATCGTGCCTCATTCCGACGCCCCGTGACCTGCGCGCGACGTGACCGCGTCGAGCAAACCACGAAGACCCGCCTCGTCGTCGATACCTTCCCACCGCCACGGGACCACCAGAAGGCCGTCGGCGCCGCAGCGCGCGGCGGCTTGGGTGGTCGACCACTCGGCGATCGCCTCGCGGTGACGCCGGCCGATGGTCGCCATCCGATCGATCTGGGCGAACACGGGACGCACGACGTCGTCCGGATCGACGTCACGATCGGGCGGCTGCAGGTTCGGGAGGTCGTCGGGCCAGACGCCGTTGACGACGATCGCCTCGATGCCCATGCGAATCCGCTCTCGAACCGTGGCGCCGAGCTCGCCGAGCTCGGTGAGCGGCCACGTCTCGGGCAATCCGACCAGCACCGCCTGCACGCGTGAGGCGTCCTCGAAGCTCTCCTGCATCAGCTCGGCTTCGCGGGTCAGGGGCCCCCGAGGGATCGTCTCGAGGATCGCCTGCGGCACCCCCAGGCTGTAGACGAGGTGCCCCGTCGCCGGGCCGTCGAAGATCACCACGTCGTACACCCCCCCGCGAATGCCCTCGTGCCAGGCCTTGCCCAGGACCGCGAAGTCGTCCAACCCCGGGATTGCGCGGAGGAGCTGCCGAACGATCCGGTTGTCGAAGACGGCGGAGGAGATCCGCTGGCTGTGCAGGACCAGGGCCCCGTACTCGCGAACGCAGACCCGCGGCACGAGCCGCTGGATGAACAAGCGGTCGCCGACCCGCTGCGGCGTCTCCGCGAGCCGTTCCGCCCCCAGCATCCACGCCAGGCGGTCGTCGTGCCCCGTCGTTGCCACGAGGACCTTGCGCCCCCGGTCGGAAAGGGCGATGCCCAGCAAGGCCGCGATCGTTGTCCGCCCCACGCCGCCCTTCCCGCTCACGACCACGAGCCTGCGTGCGGCGAGCCGATCGAACATCGATCCGGCCGCGCGCGGCTTTGGCGTTCGATCCGCCCCGGCCATGGGGCTGGAGCCTGGCACACCGCCCGTCGGGTCGCCACACTCGCCCGCGTGCGCCGACTCGCCGTGCGGCCGCGTCCGTGGGGGTGCAGATGCCACCGGAGGTCCGATCGCGTAAACTACCGGTCCGCGCAAGGGGCGCAGTTTACGCATAGGGTCGAGAAAGCCGGTTTCCGTGGCCATTCACATCCACAGCAAGGAAGAGATCGAGAAAATGCGCCGTAGTGGCCGGCTGGCCGCATCGGTTCTCGAGTACATCGAGCCCCACGTCGCACCCGGCGTCACCACCGAGCGACTCGACCAGCTCTGCCACGACTTCATCGTCTCCCACGGAGCTATCCCGGCGCCGCTCAATTACAAGGGCTTTCCCAAGTCGATCTGCACGTCCATCAACGAGGTCGTCTGCCACGGCATCCCCTCTTCGCGTCGCCTTCAGGAAGGCGACATCATCAACATCGACGTCACCACCATCCTCGACGGGTACCACGGCGATACCTCCGAGATGTTCTGCGTGGGGGAGGTCGACGAAGAGGCCAAGAAGCTCATCGACGTCACCCGACGATCCATGTGGCTGGGCATCCAGGAGGTCGCACCCGGCAAGCGCATCGGCGACATCGGGGCCGCCATCGTGGAGTCCGCCCACGGCAAGCACGGCTACGGCGTGGTCGAGGCCTTCTGCGGACACGGTATCGGTCGCAAGTTCCAC
>CAZYSW010000268.1:0-8059 GCA_964650105.1 uncultured Nannocystaceae bacterium | reverse complement strand
GCCGAGGGCGCGCTGTCCAGCGCCTTCGTCCCCACGTTCACGGCCACGCGCGAGAACGAGGGCGACGCGGCCGCCCACGCGCTCGCCGATCGGGTGTCCTCGCTGCTTCTCATCCTGACGGGGACCCTCGCCATCCTCGGGATCCTCTTTTCCGAAGCGCTCGTGCTCGCCTTCGCCAGCGGGTTCGCGGCCGATCCCGACAAGCTCGAGCTCGCGTCCCGCCTCACCCGCGTGATGATGCCCATCGTCGCGCTGGTGAGCCTCGGCGCGGTGTGGATGGGCATGCTCAATGCACGCCGCCGCTTCGTGATCCCGGCGCTCGGGCCCGCCCTGTTCAACGTGGTGAGCCTCGTCGCGGGCGTCGTCATCGCGATCGCGACCCTCGACCCGGTCGACGGGATCCTCGTGTGGAGCGCGGGAACGCTGATGGCCGGCCTGACCCAGGCCGGCAGCCAACTGTTCGTGCTCGTCCGCGCGGGGTATCGCCCGCGGATCCGCGTCCGTGGCTGCCTGGCGCACCCCGGGGTCCGCCGCATCGCCACCCTCATGGCACCGGCGACCATCGGTCTGGTCGCGGTCCAGATCAACGTGCTCGTCAACCAAGATTTCCTCAGCGAGCTCGGCGACGGTGCCGTTGCGGCCTACAACCTCGCCTTTCGGATCTTCTTCCTCCCCCTCGGCGTGTTCGGCGTGGCCCTCGGCACGGTCACGCTCACCTCGGTCTCGCAGGCCGCCGCCGGTGGCGACACGCGCAAGGTCGCGCAAGCACTCGGCGAGAGTCTGAGCGCCGGCGCGATGCTGATCAGCGCCAGCGCGGTCGGTCTGCTCGTCCTCGCCGAGCCGATCGTCACCTTCTTGTACCGCCACGGCCAGACCACCACCGACGACGCGGCCCTCATCGCGCTCGTGCTGCAGGCCTTCGCGCTCGGCCTGCTCCCCTACGGCCTCATCAAGATCGTCGCACCGGCGTTCTACAGCCTCGACCAGCCTCGCGTTCCTCTCCTGGCCTCGGTGCTCGGGGTGGCCCTGAACATCGGCTTCAATGCCGCGACCTACAGGATCCTGGGCGCCCCCGGGATCGCGCTGGGCACCGCGCTGGGGGCCGCCCTCAACCTCCTGGTCCTTCGCATCATGGTCGCCCGCCGCATCGGGGCCCTCGAGGAAACCGGCAGGTTGCGACGCTTGGGTGCCCTCGTGATCGCCAACGTTGCGATGGGAGGGATCGTCGCCGGCCTGTGGATGCTCGCGCGCGACGGCCTCGCGTCGTCGGGCTCGCTGCCCCACCTGGTCGACACCGCACTGTTGGGTCTGGTGCTGGGCATGCTGGTCACCCTGGGCTTCGTCGTCTACGTGGGGGTGCTCCGCACCTTCGGCTACCCCGGCGCCGCCCAGCTCTGGTCGCTACCCCGCCGCCTCGCCTCCCGCCTTCGCCGCCGCCGCTGACGTCGGCAACCCCCGACGACCCCGCGAGCACCCCTGCAGCGTCGACCGGATGGGCCCCGCCGCGACCTCGGCGTCAGTACGCCTCGATCGCCACGCGGTCGATGTACCACCCGAGCTGCTCGATGATGCCGTTGCTTCCCATCACGAATCGTACGCGGACGTCGGGTTCACCACCGAGGTCGTCGATCTTCACCAGGGTGTGCATCCACGTTTCGTCGTCGCCTCCGCAAAAGCCCGGCTCGCCTCCGGGAGGTGACCACGCCACGTTCAGCGTGCCTGCACAGTATCCGTTCCACACCGGTTCGACGGTGGTCCAGGTCCCACCACCGTCGGTGCTCATCTGTACCGTCCCGCCGTCTCCGCTGCCGAACTCGTACAAGTGGGCGAACGTGAGATAGATCGTCGCGCCCGCGCAACCGGCCAGGCTGAACGACGGGGAGATCAAAGCCGAGCTCTCGTCCTCACCGTAGTCCCCGGTCAGGTTGGTGCCCCACACCCCCGTGTGCGCACCCCCCATGGACAACGCGCCCGGGGGCTCGCCGCACGCCCACGACGGCGCCCCCGGTGCCGTGGGGTCGGCCTTGTCCGTGGTCCAGCCCTGGCGGCAGCTCGAAAAGTCCCACGCGTGCTGGCATCCGGCGAGGCCGCCCGTCTCGTCGTTGCCCCCGTCCGTGCCCGGGCTGGTCGACGCATCCGACTCTCCGTCCGTGACCACGCCCGTCGAAGCATCGGTGGTCGACGGTGCGGTGGTCGACGCCGTCGTCGGTTGCCCGGTCTCGCCGTCGTCCCCCGTCCCGGTCGACTTCACACCCCCCGAGTCGCCCGCCGTGCTCGTCGGCGCATCGATTCCCGTGCTTGCTGCGGTCTCGGTCGACGCCTCGCCGCCACAGCCGAAGGCCGCGGACGGCCCACTGACCCCGGCGATCACCATCCACAGCGCGACCCGACGCATCGTCATCCCTCCGGCACGATGTCGTCGCACTTTTGCGCGATGACCGAAGCGAGGGCCGAGCCGATGACGTCCCCGTAGCCCGCGGGGTCGTCGATCGATCCGACGGCGGGCGGATCCGGCATGAGCTGGAGGAACTCCCACAACGGATCGGCGACGTTCGTGATGCACGTGTCGACGATCCCTGCCGCGACCACGCAGTCCAGTCCCCCGCAAGGCTGCTTGGCCGTGGCGATCATGTCGGCATACGTCTGTGCGCCCTCGGGCGACTTGTCGGGCTCGTCCGTCAAGAAGAAGATCACCAGGACCGCGTCGTCGGGCCGCAGAAATCCGGTGTTGTGCGCCGCGTTGGCGGGATGAAACGCGTAGCCGGCCGCCGCGGACATCATTTCGTAGCTGCAGCCGACCTCGCCGGCATCGACGGCCGCCTCGGCGAACCAGATCTTCAGCGGCCACGGATCGCTGCCGATGACCGATGCGAAATAGCGCATCCCGTCGTACTCGAACAGCCGGCCTTGCTCTCCGTTGACCCCGGTGCTCCCCTGGTCGGGCGTCAGGTAATGCGCGAGCACCTCCGCGGGGGTCTGGCCGGTCTTGCAGGCGATGGTCGACTCGGAGCAGCTCCCGGTGAAGAACGAGGTCGTCGTGATGCCGACGTGCAGATCGGTGCCCGGCTGAAGATGCGACCACATGGCATCGACGAATGTCGGAAACGCGAACGCGAGCTGCTCCTGATACGGGCCCATCGAGGGCGAGTTGTCGATCACGAACAAGATGTCGACCGCGGTGCAGTAGCACTCGCCACCTTCGAGGCACGACCCCGCTTGCAGGTCGGAATGGCTGCTCACGTCGAGCTTGATGTCGGGATCGTCGTCGTTGCCCGTGGTGGCGTCGCCTCCGCTCGTGGTGTCGACACCCGTGCCCGGGCCCGAGGTCGTCATCGTCGTCGGACCCGCGCCATCGTCCCCCGTGGACGCGGCGCCACCCGTCGCGTCTCCGAACAGCCCCACCGATCCCGAAGGATCTCCACACGCCGCGACCACCCCCAAGGCGAGCCCAATCACACCGCGGCCAGCCGTCATCCCTGCATGATCCCGCACCGGCCGCCTCTTGGCTAGCCGCTTTGGGTGGAGATCGAGGACTTTCGAGCGGCGGTGTCGGCAAGGGCGCTCGACCGCAAACGTCGGGCGTCGAGCAACGCGACCTGCGACATCGAAGCGGTGGCCGGAACGCGGGGCCTTCGCCGCCGGGCGTCGGGCAACCCCGGGAGTTTCTGGCTGCCGATGTGTCGCGTCGGTGGTCGTCCGCAAGGACCTCGACGCACCGCTGTGGTCGCGTCTCGCCCCGGTCCAAAGTTCCCCGGTCGATCACGCGCGAAAAAAGACCCGAACCTCGGGGGAGATTCGGGTCGGTCGGGTGGAGCGGTGACAGAGTGAATCAGGTCGAACGCATCGCGACCCAAAGCGCGTCGATGCAACGGGATCGCACGGAGAAATCGACGCCGCGTCCACGCGGGATCCGGCAATGGCGGCGCGTCCAGACGGGCAGCGGCACCGGAGAGCACCCCGGGAGCGGCCTCGGGCCGGGGACGGACGCGGGCAGCGGTGCCGGGCTGGGGACCGAGCCGCAGCTCGAGCTCGAGCACGACCGAAGGCCCAGGCGGGTTCTCGGCATCGTCGGGCGCATCCGTGGCCGTGTATCAGCAACCTTCGGGCCACAGAGTCGGTCAAAGCGTCGTGCCCGGAAAACCACAATGAACAGGCGACGCTCGGTCTCGCCCCCACCGCGTCGTTCGGCGCAGAAGCCTGGCTACGGGCGTTTCCAGGCCAGTGTCGTGGCCATGGCAAGCGCCTGCGTGTCTTCCGCGATGGCCACCGTCGGGCGACGCCTCGCCCCCACAGCCACCGGGCGCATCGATTCCGCGCAGGCACCCCTCGCCCCGGGCGGCGACGTTCCGACGAACGCCGGCCCGGCGAGCGACGGCCACCACGACGCCAGCCGAGCATCGGAGACGTCCTGCGAGGCGATGACACCGTCCGCGCCGAGGCCTGCCTGCGTTGCTCGACACTCGAATCCGCGAGGTCGCTCGGCCTCGCGCCTCGTCACGGTTGTCATGGACCACGTTCTCACTGCACCCGACGCCTCCCGTACCCTGCTAGGCTCACCCGCGGTGCTGCACCTGCGCGGACTGCGGACCTTGCGTTGGGCTCTCGCGCCGCTGGTCGTGCTGGGGTGTCAGCCGTCCCGGGACGCGCCCGCGCGCACCCTCGAGCTGGCGCCGTGTCACGTCGAGGGCCTCGACGCGTCCGCGCTGTGCGGAACCCTCGAGGTCCCGCTCGACCACGCCGATCCGGAAGACGCCCGCATCGGTCTGCGCGTCGCCGTCGTGCCGGCGCGTCGCGAGCCCCGGCCCGACCCGGTCTTTCTGCTCGCCGGTGGGCCCGGGCAGGGAGCCGTGAACGCCTACGCGCCGGTGCTGTCCCTGCTCCGCGAGCTCAACCGCGATCGGGACATCGTGCTCGTCGATCAGCGAGGTACCGGCGAGTCGGCACCGCTTCGTTGTGAACGCGACGACGACGACCTCCGCAAGCTGCTCGATCCGACCCCCGATCCCGAGCGAACCCTGGCCTGCCGCTCGCGCTACGAAGGGTTGGAGCACTACCTGACGCCGACGGCGATGGACGACCTCGACCTCGTCCGCGCGTCCTTGGGTTACCCGCAGATCAATCTGATCGGCGGCTCCTACGGCACTCGTGCGGCCCTGGTCTACGCGCGACAGCACCCCGAGCACGTTCGCACCATGGTGCTCGATGGCGTCGCGCCGGTGGACATGGCCATCCCACAATCGTTCGCCGCCGACGCCCAGGCCTCGTTCGACCGCCTGGTCGCGGCGTGCAAGCGCCACCCCGCGTGTGCGGAGCGTTTCGCCGATCCGGCAGCCGATCTCGACGCCATCCTCGATCGCCTCGCGCGTGAGCCGGCCGAGGTCGTGGTGCCGCATCCGCGGACGGCGGTTCCGACCGAGCTGACGTTGTCCCGTGACGCGGTCGCACTCGGCGTCCGCGGCCTCTTGTACGCGCCGACCGTCGCGGGGTTGCTCCCGCTCGCGCTCGCGAAGGCTCGCGACGGGGACTACGCGCCCTTGGTCACCCAGATGGCGCTCGTGGGCGACAGCATGGCAGAGACGATGTCCGAGGGGCTGACCATGTCGGTGCTGTGCGCCGAGGACGTCCCGTTCGTCGACCGCGAGGCCGCGCGCGCCGACACGACCACCACCTTCGTGGGCGCAGCAGTGGTGGAGACCATGTCGGCGTCGTGCGAGACCTGGGGGGTCGACCCGATCGACGACGCCTATCGCGAGCCGGTCGCCAGCGACGTTCCCACGCTTCTACTGTCGGGTGAGCTCGACCCGGTCACCCCGCCGCGCTGGGCTGCCCGAGCCGCGCGCACGCTGTCGCGGTCCCGAGAGGTCGTCGTTCCCGGTGCTGGCCACGGCACCATCACGATCCCCTGCGTGACGGGCATGGTGACCCGCTTCGTGGACGCGGCGGATCCAGAGGTGGTCGACGCCGCCTGCCTCGACCGGCTCGGCCCACCGCCCTTCGTCATCGATCCTTCCGGGCCAACTCCTTGACCGACGAACCCCGATGATCCTCGCCGAGAACCTGCACAAGCGCTTCGGTGCCGTCACCGCGGTCGATCATCTGTCGCTGCGCGCCGAGGACGGTCGAATCACCGGTCTCTTGGGACCCAACGGCGCCGGAAAGACGACGACGCTTCGGATCCTGTCGACTTTGGTCTTCCCCGACGGTGGACGAGCGCAGGTCGACGGCCTCGACGTCGTGCAGTCGCGCGACGCGGTGCGATCGCGGATCGGCGTCCTTCCCGATGCCCGCGGCCTGTACCCCCGCCTGACCGCCCGCGAGAACATCCGCTACTTCGGCAAGCTCCAGGGGCTGTCGCGTGACCGCCTCGATCCGGCGATCGAGCGCCTCCTGGATTTGCTCGACATGCGTTCCATCGCCGACCGCCGCGTGGCCGGCTTCTCTCAAGGCGAGCGAGCGAAGGTCGCGATCGCCCGGGCCCTCGTCCACGATCCCGGCAACGTGCTTTTCGACGAGCCCACCAACGGGTTGGACGTCATGAGCACGCGAGCGATGCGGGACGTCATTCGCACCCTCCGGGAGCAGGGCCGCTGCGTGATCCTGTCGACCCACGTGATGCAGGAAGTGTCGGCGTTGTGCGACGTGGTCTACGTGGTCGCCGGTGGCCGCGTGGTCGCTCAGGGCACGCCCGACGAGCTGCGATCCATGACCGGGCGCGACAGCCTCGAGGACGCCTTCGTCGAGGTGATCGGGACCACGGAAGGGCTGTCGGCATGAGCGCACGGGCGGTCCGGACGGTGATGGCCAAGGAGACCGTCGACGGTCTGCGCGATCGCAGGTCGTTGATGTCCTCGCTGATCTTCCCCATGGTCGGCCCGCTCATGCTGGCGATGATGTTTGGACGCGTCACCGAGCGGCAGAGCGCCGAGGAGCCGCTGCACCTTCCGGTCGTGGGGGCCGAGCACGCGCCGGGCTTGATCGCTCACCTCGAGCAACAGGGCGTCATCGTCGAAAAGCCGCCCGCCGACCCGGAGGCCGCGGTCCGAAGCGGCGACGTCCCGGTGATCCTGGTCGTACCCGAAGAACACGGCGACCGCCTACGCGAGGCCCAGCCCTCGCGCCTCGAGCTTCTGGTGGACGCGTCGAGGAACGAGTCGCGCACCCCCCTGAGGAGGACGCGGCGGCACCTCGAGGCCTACGGCTCGCAAGTCGCCGCCATGCGGCTGCTCGCGCGTGGGGTCCATCCCGAGGTCGTCCGTCCGGTGGCGGTCGAGGAGGTCGATCTGGCCACGCCCCAGCAGCACGCGGCCAACCTCCTCAACATGGTGCCTGTGTTCGTGATGTTGGCCGCCTTCATCGGCGGCATGTTCGTCGCGACCGACAGCACCGCCGGCGAGCGCGAACGAAAGTCGCTCGAACCCCTCCTGCTCAACCCCGTGTCCCGTCTGTCGCTGGTGCTCGGCAAGTGGCTGGCCACGACGCTGTTCGCCGTCACCACCTTGGTCCTCACCATCGCGGGCTCGGTCTGGGCCATCGAGAGCGTCCCGTTGCACGAGATCGGTCTGTCGCTGCGCCTCGACGCCACCGTGGTGCTCCTGCTGGCGGCCGCCCAGCTTCCCGTCGCCCCGTTGGCCGCCGCCCTGCAGCTTCTCGTCGCCAGCTTCGCCCGCAGCTTCCGCGAGGCACAGACCTATCTGTCGATCCTCGTCTTCGTCCCCATGATCCCGGGCGTCTACCTCAGCCTCGAGACCATCGAGACGACGCCCACCATGCTCGGCATCCCCATTTTCGGCGCCCAGCTCCTCGTGATGGACATTTTGCGCGGCCAGCCCCCCCCGGCCACCGCCTTCCTCCTCACCACCACCCTCACACTCACCCTCACTGCCCTCTGCCTCCTCGCGACCACTCGCCTCTTTTCGCGCGAAAAGATGATCACCTGACCGGCTCACGTCAGGAGGGCGTCGCGAGACGGGCTCGTCGGCTGCGTTGTGGATGTTGCTGCAATGAACCGACCTGTCCCTGAGGGACAGGTCCAAGTCGTCGAGATTTCTCGAAAAAATCC
>CAZYSW010000267.1:0-8088 GCA_964650105.1 uncultured Nannocystaceae bacterium | reverse complement strand
GCACGCACGTCCTCGAGCAGCGCCTTCATGAACGCGCGTCGCTGGTGCTCGTCGAAATCCGACGGTACGTTTCGTTCACCCATTCGAGCACGTCCAAGCTAGCACGCCCGGCCCCCGGAGGGCCCGATTCCGGGGCCGGCGAAGCACGCCCCTCGCGGCCCGGTACCATCCCCCCCGATGAAGACGGTACTGCAGCGGGTCCAGCGGGCGCAGGTGCGGGTCGAGGGCGAAGTCGTGGGGTCGATCGGCCGCGGCGTGCTCGCGCTGGTGGGCGTGGAGCGGGGGGACACCGAGGCCGACGCGGTGGCCACCGCCCGCAAGATCGCGACCCTACGCATGTTTGCGGGCCGCACCCCCATGGATCTGGACCTGGCGACGGTCGGGGGCGCGTGCCTCGTCGTCAGCCAGTTCACGCTGGCGGCCTCGCTTCGCAAGGGCCGCCGGCCCAGCTTCGACGAGGCGGCCGACCCTCCGCGCGCGATCGAGCTCTACGAGCGGGTGTGCGCGGAGCTCCGTGACGCCGGGATCCCCGTCGAGACCGGCCGCTTCGGCGCCATGATGGAGGTCGACCTCGTCAACGACGGCCCGGTCACCTTTCTGGTGTTCACCCGAGACGGCGCCGTGATCTGACCCGTGGTAGCTTTTCCGCCGCGTGTCGAAGCTCGAGCGAAAGCTGCTGCGTCGAATCGCGGCGCTCAACAAGACCTGGGACCTCATCGAAGCGGGTGACCGGGTCATGGTGGCGTGCTCGGGCGGCAAGGACTCGTGGGCGTTGCTCCACCTCCTGCGCGCCTACCAGAAGGTCGTGCCCTTTCCCTTCTCCATCGTGGCGACGACCCTCGATCAGGGCCAGCCCGGCTTCGACCCGAAGGTCCTGCGTCGGCACTTCGAGACCCATGGCTTCGAGCACCGCATCGTGTACGCCGACACCTACTCGGTCGTTCAGGCTCACACGCCCCCGGGGAAGATCCACTGCTCGTTGTGCTCGCACATGCGCCGCGCGATCCTCCACCGGACCGCGGCCGAGCTGGGCGCCACCAAGATCGCGTTGGGGCACCATCGTGACGACGTCGTGGAGACCGTGCTCCTCAACATGATGTACGCGGGCCGGCTGGAGGCGATGCCGCCCAAGCTTCCGGCGTCCGAGCGAGGATGTGCCCTGGTGCGCCCGCTCGTGGGCTGTGCCGAGGCCGATCTCGCGGCCTACGCCGCCGAGGTCGGGGCCCCCATCGTCCCGTGCAACCTCTGCGGCAGCCAACCGGACACGCGTCGGCAGGCCGTCAAGCGCATGCTCGTGGAGCTCGAGACCGCGCACCCCGATCTGCGGCAGACCCTCTTCGCCTCCCTGGCGCGTCTACGGCCCGAGACCCTGTACGATCCCGCGCTGGCGGTCGCCGCGGGTGGGGTCGGCTCGAACCCGTGCGAGCATGCGCGCGACGAGGCCCCCTCGGCCGCGTGCGTCCGCGAGGACGTCGAGCGGGTCGCCCTGCACGTCTTGCCGCCACGCGGATCGTGATCCGGGGCGCCGCCGTCAAAACCCGACGCGGCGCATGACGAAGCGCGGCAGGCTGCGGATCACCGCCATCACCCATCGCCAGATCTTCGGGGCGTACACCTCGGGGCGCGCCGCGTCGATGGCCTGCAGGACGGTCTCGGCCACGGCCTCGGGTTCCCCGGCGAACGGCGGTGGACGGAGTCCCTCCGTCATCGACGTCTTCACGAACCCCGGTTTGACGCACACGGTCCGCAAACCCTGGGCGCGGAACCGGTGGTCGAGCCCCTCGAGGTAGCGCGACAGACCCGCCTTGCTCGCTCCGTACAGCACCACGGGCTTGCGCCCGCGCTCGCCGGCCACCGACGAGAACACGCACAGCGTGCCCCCCGAACGCGCGAGCAGCCGCTTGCGGGCCGCCTCGCAGAACAGGACGGTGTTGGTGAAGTTGACCGTCAGGAGGCGCCCCAAGAGCACCGGGTCCTCCTCGAGGCGCTCCTGGGTCGCGAACATGCCGGCGGTCACCACCACGGTATCGAACCCACCGAGCTCGCGGTCGGCCGCGTCCAGCGCCGGCTCGAAGGTCGTCGGATCCTCGAGGTCGCACACCGAAACGCCGACCGCGGCCCCGCCGGTCCCGCGTACTTGAAGATCGGCGGCGCTGCGTCGCAGCTCCCCCTCGTCGCGTCCGAGCAGGAACAACCGATCGCCTCGGTCCGCCATTCGCCTGGCGAGCGCGCGACCCATCCCCTTGGTGGCACCGAGCAGAACGACCTTCATGACGCGAGCCCGAGCATGCGCAGCGCCGGGGCGCGACGCAAGCGCGGCGCCCTCAGAGCGGCGTTTCCCGCAGCATGGCCTTGGGCGCGGCCGGGATGGGCCGATTGGCCGGCGGCTCGGTGCTCGACCCCTCGAGGTGGACCGTCTGGGTCGGGAACGCGAACGACAGGCCCAGGTTCGCCATGGCGTCCATGATCTTGAGCATGAACTCCTCGCGGACCTGCATGTGCTCGGCCCAGTTGGTGGTCCGCGTGAACAGGTAGCAGAAGATGTCGAGGCTCGAGGAACTGAACTCGTGGAAGTTCACCAGGTAGAAGTCCTGGTGCAGTCGATCGTCGTTCTCGATGATGTCGCGGATCGCCTGCACCGCCTCTCGCATCTTGCCCGGCGGCGTGTCGTAGGTCAGGCGGATCGTCATCTTGATGCGGCGCTTCTTCATGCGCGACCAGTTGTTGATCGCCGTCGTCGTGAACGTCGCGTTGGGGATCGTGATCAGGCTGTTGGCGAACGTGCGGATCCGCGTCACGCGCAAGCCCACCGTCTCCACCGTCCCCTCCACCGATCCCACCTCGATCCAGTCTCCGACCTGAAACGGTCGGTCGACGAAGACCACGATCGAGCCGAAGAAGTTCGCGACCGTGTCCTTGGACGCGAACGCCAGCGCGGCGCCGCCGAGCCCCAGACCCGCGATGAGCGACGTCACCGAGTAGCCGAGGTTCTGCGCCACCATGACCGATCCGGTGAGGATCAGAAAGACCTTTGCGGTCTTGCGGGTGATCGGGACCAGTTGGTCGTCGAACGTCCCCTCGGTCGATTTCGCCCGTTGCTCCCAGAACTTGCACAGGCGATCGACGATGCGGACCCCCAGCCACGTCGCGAGCACGATCGTGACCGCCAGAAGCAGGCTGTCGAGCAATCGTTGGGTGTCGAAGACCTCGATGCGATCGATCGGCATCTGCTCGAGCGCCGCCCAGATGGCGGCCACCCTGACCAACCATCCGACCGGGGCGTGCAGGGCACCGATCACCGCGCGTCGCACGGTCAGCTCGGGGATCTGGCGCTCGAGCCGGGTGAACAACACCTCGATCACGCGCGCGACGACGAACCCCGCGGCGATGATGGCCAGCGAGACGCCCAGGGCACGGACGGAAATGCCCCCGATCTCCGTCGCGAGAAAATCGCGCATCCCCTCCATGGCCGGGCCACCGTACCCGCTCGATGGCGGCCGAAAAAGCCTCGATCGAGATTCCCCGGGGAAAGACCGCGTCGGCGCCGGGGACGTCGCGCTCGCCACCGGACGGTGCGTCGGGCAGGCGCCGACTGCGCATCACTCGGCGACGACGGCGAGTCGGGCCTTCGCGGCGCGCCGCCGCGTCTCGTCGTCCTGGAAGAAGAACCGCGGCTCACCGAAGGCCGGCCGAAGCTGATCGAGCCAGGTCGCCTGGGGATCGTATTTCGCAAAGAACGGGCGACGCACCCAGTCGGGAACGCGCGCCTGAAGCATCTGCAAGCAGATCACCTTCTCGCCGGCGACTTCGGCCACCCCATCGATCAGGACCTTGCCGGGCAACGCCGACATCGACGGTCCGCGAACGGTCCGCGCCAGCCCCGACACGCTTTGGTAGGCCTCGCGAAAGATCTCCCAGGCCCGCACCAGCGGCACCTCGAAGTAGCGCCGGGGCCCGGTGTCCCGCTCGACGAACATGTAGTACGGCACGGCGCCCAGGCGTACGCCCAGGCGCCACAGCTCGGACCACACCGCGGGATCGTCGTTGACGTGCCGCACCAGCGGCGACTGCATCCGCACGTTCGCCCCCGTATCGCGAATGCGGCGAACGGCCTTTTGGGCCAGCGGCGTCGAGAGCTCGCGCGGGTGGTTGTAGTGCCCCATGACCGCCAGGTGCTTGCCGGCGGCGACGATCCTCTCGAACAACGCCAAGAGATCGTCCGCGTCGGGGTCGGTCACGAAGCGTTGGGGCCAGTAGGCCACCGATTTCGTACCCAGGCGGATGTTACGAACGTGTGCGAACCGCGGGTGGAGCAGCGGCTCGAGGTAGTCGCGCAACGCCTTGGTCCGCATGATGAGCGGGTCGCCCCCGGTGACGAGCACGTCCGTGACCTCGCGGTGCGCGGCCAGATAGGCCTGCAGATCGGTGGTCTCGGAGGCCTGGAACTTGAGGTCGTCCATGCCCACGAACTGCGCCCAGCGGAAGCAGAACGTGCAGTACGCATGGCACGTCTGCCCCTGGCTGGGGAAAAGCAGCACCGTCTGCGCGTACTTGTGCTGCAGCCCCGGCAAAGGCCGGCCGTCGAGCGTCGGCACGTTGTGGGTGAGCTGCCCGGCGGGGTGCGGATTGAGGCGCCGGCGAATCGCGTTGGCGGTGGCCTCGAGCTCCTTGCGCGGGGCCTGCCGGGCCAGCAGGTCCGCCATGGTGCGGAAGTCCTCGCGGCTGAGCATGTCCCGCTGCACGAACGTGAGCTGGAAGATCGGATCGTCGGGCACCCGGTCCCAGTCGATCAGCTCCGACATCACGTACTCGTTGGTGCGAAACGGCAACACGCACGAGACGACCTCGATGGCCTCCTGGAGGTGTCTTGGGAGGTGCTTCCACTGCCGCGTCTTGGTGACGTTGTTGCGGGTGATGGCGCGATAGCGCCAGGACGTCACGAGGCCCTCGTTCGCCGCCCTTGGCATGGGCAATCTCCCTTCCTCCCGGCTCACCGGGACTTGGGGCCCGAGCAGTCGCACGCCTGTGCGACTTCGGGCGGGTTAGCGCAAGAGTGGGGACACGTGTCGCGTGTCCCGCGTGCCCCGAACCACTCGGGACTGCTTCGAGATGGGACCGAGACACTCGCACCGACACCGGCGATTCGGCGCCGAACGAGCCAGACGGCCCGCAACCACCGCTGCCCACGGGCAGACGAGCGGGATACTCGGAACTATCCGAGAAACCCGCGGAAAAATCAAGCACATACCGACCGCCGCCGCAACCCGGGACGGGCCGGGACGCTCGAAAATGCGGCCGGATCGCAGCGCCGCGTGGGGCCGAGGGGCCGAGCTCGCATCGCGCGGCCCTCGAGCGCTCGCGCGTAGGCGCGTGTTCGGGGATAATCGGTGCTTCGCGGCGTTGCGGTGGATCGTCGGGCCGGATGACGGGCTCGGCCGGCTCGCCGGGGCATCTTGCGGCCGCCGGGTGACCGCGCGCGGCTCCGATTGCCCACGCCCCCGTCGAGGGGCAACCATCGGCGCCCATGCAACCGCCCAGGATTCTCGTGGTTTCGGGCGCTTCGCGGCGCGAAGGCAACGTCGATGCCGTCGTTCGCCTCGCTGCCGACGGCATTCGGGCCACCGGGGCGGAGCTTCGCGAGCACGACCTCGCGCGCGTTCGATTGCCGTTGTTCGAGGCTCCGGGCCCCGAGGGTGCCGGCAGCCAGGACGCGCTCGAGGACGTGGCGCGGATCCGCCGGGACGCGGCCTGGGCCCAGGGGTTCGTCCTGGTGACGCCCGAGTACCACGGCAACATGAGCGGGGCGCTCAAGAACTGGTTCGACTTCCTGTACACCGAGCTCGCGGGGAAGTTCGCAGGGGTCATCGCGGTCACCGGCGGGGGGACCGGGGACATGTCGATCATGGCGGTCAAGAACTGCTTCGCCTGGTGCCACGGCTTCACCCTCCCCTTCCACGCGACCGCACGCGCCGCCGACTTCGATGCCGACGGTGCGCTGTCCAATGCCAAGGTCGTCGACCGCATCGCCCGGATCGCCAGCGACGTCGTACGGTATGCGCCGGTCATCCACCGCGCGTTCGAGCAGGCCCGCGCCTTGGGGGCCGACGTTCGCGCGGGGGTGGCGGGCATGCACGTCGACGACGACTGACGGCTCGAGTCGCAACGGAGTGCTCCATGGCCGACATCCGCCTCTTGTTCGTCACCATTCCTCCTCCCGCCGCCGACGACTTCGTGCAGACTCTATGCCGCGAACGGCTGATCGCCTGCGGCAACATCGTCTCGGGGGTCCGCTCCCACTACTGGTGGGAAGACCGGCTGTGCTCGGACGACGAGTCGATCGTCTTCATGGAGACGGCCGCCGATCGCGTGGACCAGGCGATGGCGCGCATCACCGAGATCCACCCCTACGACTGCCCCAAGATCGTCGTGCTCGACCCCGATCGCGTCAACGATCCCTACACGGCGTGGGTCCTCGCCGAGACCCGCACGGCGTGACGAGCGGGTCCGCGGACGCGTCCGTCATGGGTTGCTCGAAAGCAACGTGATGCGTTGCCCGGTCGCCTGTGCGATGGCGACGTCGGGCGCACCGTCGCCGTTGAAATCCTCGACCACGACGTCCAGCGCATCCAGGGCCACCTCGACGGCCAGCGCCTTCTGGAACAGCCCCTCGTCGTTGGCCAGCAGCACCACGACCTCTCCGGCGTTGCGGTCGGCGATCACCAGGTCGGGCCTCCCGTCGGCGTCGAGGTCCCCCACCGCCATCGCATAGGGACCTTGCCCCACCGGCAGCGGGACGAAGGGCCCCAACCCCTGGGGACCCAGACCGGGGAGCACGCTGATCGTCTCCGCCTGGAAGCTGGCCGCGAGCACGTCGTCCCGCCCGTCCCCGTCGAGGTCCGCCACGGCCAAGGACCGAGGCCCCTTGGCCACCGGATGCCGCTCCTCGACCGCGAAGCCGCCTTCGCCGTCGCCCCGCAGAAACGACACCGAGTCGTCGTCGAGGTTGCTGACCGCCACGTCGGGGATGCCGTCGTCGTCGAGGTCGGCGACCACCAGATCGAACGGGCCCGGCCCCACGCCGTGGGTCACCACGTCCCCGAACGTCCCGTCGCCGTTCCCCGACCGCACGACCACCGCTTCGGCGTCCTCGACCACCACGACCAGATCCATGATCCCGTCGCCCTGCAGGTCGGCGATCCGGACCGCGCGCGGCCGCCCCGGCGCCCCCACGGGCATCTGCGCTCCGAACCCATCGGGGCCTTGCAGGTACACCGCGACGTAGTCGGTGAGCTGGTTGGCGCCCACGATGTCGACGTCGCCGTCTCCGTCGAGGTCCGCCGCATCGACCCCACGCGTGGACAGACCGCCCACCAGCGTCTCGTGCAACACCAGCCCCCCTGCCCCGTCGCCGAGCAAGATGGCGTGCTCGTTGGCGGAGACGTTGGCGGTCACCAGATCCAGCGCGCCGTCGCCGTCGACGTCGACCGCCACGATGTCGCTCGGTGTCCCCGACAGCGGGAAGTCCAGACGCCCCTCGAGGCACAGCTCCCCGGGGTCGACCGTTCCGTCGCCGCACTGCGTGGGTCGACCCGTGTCGGTCGGTCCCGACGAGGTCTGGGACGTCCCTTCGGCGTTCACCGAATCGGAGCTCGCGACCATCGCGGTGCTCTCCGCCTCCGCCGCGGCCTCGCTGCTCGTTTCGACGGTCGACCCCTCCGTCTGTCCGGTCGGGCCCCCGTCGCTTCCGCACGCGACGAGCAGACCACCGGCCACGAGCCACGCGCGCATGGCCCCATGCTCCCTTTCGGCGCGCTCCTTGTCCAGGACAATCCCTGCGCGGTCGAGCACGCCGCGACCGCGGGGGCGCGCGGGCGATCAACGCACCGGCGGCACGTCCATCTTCAGGTTGTACGCGACGAAGCCCAGCAGATCGGTCCACTCCTCGATGAGCTTGGCCGTGGGCTTGCCGGCGCCGTGGCCCGCCTTGGTGTCGATGCGGATCAGGACCGGGTTGTCGCCCGCGTGAGTGTGCTGCAACGCGGCGGCGAACTTGTAGCTGTGTGCCGGCACCACGCGGTCGTCGTGATC
>CAZYSW010000266.1:0-8102 GCA_964650105.1 uncultured Nannocystaceae bacterium | reverse complement strand
GCAGCGCGGCCCTCGGCACGGGAAGGTCCCCGACCGTTACGGGGCGGTCTTTCCCTTTTCGATCGTCTTCTCGTAGACCTTGTCTTTGGGCGTGCCCGAGGCGATGAGCTCGTCGGCTTTCTTCATCTCCTCGTCGATGATCGCCTTGAACGCCTGCACCGGTTGCGCTCCCGACAGGAAGCGACCGTTGATGAAGAACGCCGGGGTGCCGCGTGCACCGAGCTGCATCCCCTGCGACTGCTGGTCCTTGATCTTCTTTTCCAGCGCCGGGTCCTTCATGTCCTTCTTGAACTGGTCCAGGTCCAGGCCCAGTTCCTTGGCGTACTTCTCGAAGTTCTCGTCGGTCAACGCCCGCGGATCCTGGAAGAGCTTGTCGTGCATCTCCCAGAACTTGCCCTGCTTGCCGGCGGCCTCCGCAGCCAGTGCCGCCGCCATGGCGCGGTTGTGCATCGGCAGGGGGTTGTGCTTGAAGACGATCCGGAGATCATCCTTGTACTCGTTACGGAGCTGCTCGAGAGTCGGACCGACCCTCTGACAGAACGGTCATTGGAAGTCCGACCACTCGACGATGGTCACCTTCGCGTCGGCAGGGCCTTTGAAGTGGGCGTCGCCCACGGCGACCTTGTAGGTCGCGGCGGGATGGGGGCGCCCAGCCTGTGGTTGGTCGGCCCTGCGATCTCGGGCCGCCGGTGCAGCGGTGCCGACCTTCGACTCGAGCTCGTCGAGCTTGCGCAGGATGTCGTCCTGCTTTTGGGCGATCGCCGACAGCGTCTCCTGGAACTGTGCGAACGAGCCCGAGCCCTGACAGCCGAAGGCCACCACCAGCATGGCGGCACCGAGCCCGCCGAGGCCCGGTAGTTTGCGTGGCATAGGCATGATTCTCCGGGGGCCAAGACTACGTGCCGAATGCCACGCTTTCAACGACGGCCGACGACCGAGGCCGGCTGCGCCGCGAGGCCGCGCGCAGACCGCAGTGGCGTTGCCTCGGCGTCCGGGCTAAGCCGCAGCCGACGTGGTGTCGCGGCGGCCCGATCGACGGGAGCTCTCGGTGGGCACGGACATCGAGCCCGCGGACACGCGCACGTCCGCGTCCGCCGACGAGCTGCCGGTGGTTGCGAGGATGGTGGTGGAAATCCGCTCCGATGGTCGCCGCACCGTCGCGCGAGGGGCGCTCGAGGATCGCCTGAACGAACAGACCGTGGCGCTCGAGATCGGTTCGGGATCGCCCCTGCAGCTCGCCAAGGCGATCGCGCAGGCGTTGTGGTCGCTGCCCGGCATGGCGCTGCGGTCGGCGAGGGCGCGCCGTCGGCCCGACGCCGAGGCGATCAGCGGGCGAGCAGAGAAGCGAACGCGACGTTGACGAGCTCGGTGGTCGACGCGAGGTAGTCGAAGTCGACGGTTTCGTAGGTGTCGCTCGGCAGGTGGTAGTGCGGCGTCGTGTCGCCGTTGACGAACTCCTCGGTCAGCCCGATCGCGGGGATTCCCCACTCTCGAAACGACACGTGATCGGTAAAGCCGGTGTTCGTCGAGTGCAGCGGGATCGACAAACCGGCGGTCGCCACTGCGTCGTCGTAGATCTCGAAGAGACCCTCGTCGGCGCGTTCGAGCTCGATTGCCCGATCGCCGTCGGCATCCCACCCCATCTGGTCGACGGTGTGGGCCGCCAGCACCTCGACGCCCGCGTCCACCAGGAATCCGGCGAAGCTCCAGCTCCCCACCAGCCCGACTTCCTCCTCGTCGAAGAGCACGAAGACGACGCTCGCGTCGCGACACGGAAGGTCGATGGCCCAGCGTGTGACGGCGAGCACCAGCGCCACGCCGGTGGCGTTGTCGTTCGCGCCGGGGCTGCCCGGGACGCTGTCGTAGTGGGCACCGAGCACGATCACCGCGTCGTTGCCCGTGGTGGACGGAAGGTAGGCGTACACGTTCGTCCCGCCGTCGCCGTACTCGTGGAGAAACCACTTCAGGCCCAGCGCGTCGAACCGATCGACGAGATAGCCCGCGGCCTCTTGCCGGTGCGCGAGCGTGGAGCGTTCCGGAAGAACGACACCGGGTCGAATCTCCGCCTCGCCCGTCAACGCGGCCACGATCTCCTCCAGATGGGGGCGCAGCCACGCGGGTGCCGAAGGTGGGAGCGCGTTGCAATCGAGGCCGTCGGTCGGGTCGCCCGTCGATCCCTCCGAGGATGCGGGGCCCGTCGAGGTCGCGTCCCCGCGGGTCGACGACGTCTCGTCCACGTGCATCCCCGTGGCATCGGTCGAGGCCGTCGCGGTCGCGGTGTCGCCCGTCGAGGTGTCTCCCGCCGGGGGTTCGCCCGCGTTCCCGCACGCCGTCGCGCCCCAGACCCACGCCATGGCCACCGAGCGCCGCACGGGCCGAGAGCATATCATCGCGACGCTCGGCCTTTCGATGTCGCCCACGCTCGCCATCGCGATCACGCTCGTCGCGTACAAGCTCGCGCTGTTGGCGATCGGTGTGGCGGCCAACCGACGCACCCACGACGGCACCGATTTCTTCCTGGGCGGGCGGGGGCTGGGGCCGTTCGTCGCGGCACTGTCGGCCTCTGCGAGCTCGTCGTCGGCCTGGACCCTCCTGGGCGTGTCGGGGGCCGCCTACGCCTGGGGGCTGGCGGCGATCTGGATCTTTCCCGCGTGCCTGGGGGGCTTTGCCATCAACTGGTACGTGCTCGCGCCGCGTCTGCGCACCGAGAGTCGGCGGGTGGACGCGTTGACGGTGACGGACCTGCTCGCCGGCGACGGGTCCGTCCCGTGGTCGGGAACGATCCGCCGCCTGTGCACGGTCATCGTCCTGGTCTCGCTGCTCGCCTACGTCGCCGCGCAGTTTCAGGGCGCCGCCAAGACCTTCTCCGAGACCTTCGGGTGGTCGATGCAAAGCGGCATCGTGCTGGGGAGTGCGATCGTGGTCGTGTACACCATGCTCGGCGGTTTTTGGGCCGTCAGCGTCACCGACACCCTTCAGGGGCTGGTCATGGCCGCCGCGTGCGTGCTCCTCCCCGTCGCGGCGCTCGTCGAGGTCGGCGGGCCGTCGGGGCTGGTCGAGGGGCTGCAGACCGTCTCGGTGCCGGGCTATCAGTCGCTGACCCGCGACATGCCGTTGGCGGCGGCCGTCGGGTTCGTCCTGGGCGTGTTGGGCATCGGGCTGGGCTACCCGGGCCAGCCCCACGTGGTCAACCGCTTCATGGCGCTGCGCGACGCGGCGGCGCTCGTGCGTGGGCGACGGGTGGCGATGACCTGGGGCGCCCTGGTCTACGCGGGGATGCTGCTGCTCGGGTGGTGCGCGCGGGTGCTCTACCCCGCGCTGCCCGACGCCGAGGTGGCGTTCGTCACCGCGACGCAGGGGCTGCTGCCCCCCGTCGTCGCCGGGATCATGCTCGCCGCCGTCTTGTCGGCGATCATGTCCACGGCCGACAGCCAGCTTCTGGTCGCGGCCTCGTCGGTGGTCCACGATCTGCCCGGTCTGCGTCCTTCGACCGAAGGCGCCATGGTCGGGCGCTCCCGTCTGGTCGTCTTGCTGCTCAGTCTGGGCGCGATCGGAGCGGCGCTGGTGGGTGATGCGGTCATCTTCGAGCGGGTACTGTTCGCGTGGACGGCGATGGGGGCTGCGTTCGGGCCCCTCTTGCTGGTGTTGGTGCTCTCGGGCCCGGTCTCCGGTCCGGCGCGCCTGGGCGCCATCGCGATCGGCTTTTCGGCGTCGGTGTTGGCGTACTCGATCCCCGCGACCAGCCAGACGGCGTGGGAACGCGTCTTGCCGTTCGCGCTCGCGCTCGTGGTGGCCCTCGCCGGGCGCCGCGGCGCGGGCTCTCGCCGAGGCCTCGGCCAAGCCGCTGCGGGGAGCGTCGGCGTCTCGCCGCGCCCGGGCGGTTAGCGGTGTCGCGTCCAGGTATGCTACTTCACCGACCGATGCGGGTGCTCGTCTCCACGCTGGGATGCCGGCTCAATCGCGCCCAAAGCGACGGCATGGAGGCGCTCCTGCTGCGGGCCGGGCACGAAGTCGTCGACCGCGTCGAAGATGCCGAGGTCTTCGTCCTCAACGGTTGCACGATCACCCACCAGGCCGACGCCGACGCGCGCCGGGAGATCCGTCGCGCGAAGGAGCGCAACGGGGCGGTGGAGGTCGTGGTCACCGGGTGCCACGCGCAGGCCCACGCCGAGGCCCTGGCGGCCTGCGCCGAGGTCGATCTCGTGCTGGGCAACGCGGACAAGGCCGACGTCGTTCGCCACCTCGAAGCGATGCGCGCGGGCGGTCCGGCGCCCGACGTGATGGTCTCGTCGCTGCGGGGCCCCCGGGCCTCGCTCCCGGCCGCGCGCCCCCGTCGTCGTCAACGTGCGCTGCTCGAGGTGCAGGACGGTTGCAACTATCGCTGTGCCTTCTGCATCGTCCCGTTCGTTCGCGGCCCGTCGCGCAGCCGACCGCTGTCGGAGCTGGTGTCGGCGGTGCAAGGATTGGTGGCCCAGGGGGTCGCCGAGATCGTGCTCACCGGGGCGCACCTGGGGACCTGGGGCCGCGATTTGCGACCCCGGCGGCGGGTGGTGGATCTCGTCGAGGAGCTCGTGCCCCACCTGGGCCCGGTGCGCCTTCGCCTCAGCTCCATCGATCCGCACGAGGTCGACGACGCGCTGCTGGACGTGATGGCCACCCACGCGCCCCGCGTGTGCCGGCACCTCCACCTGCCGGTGCAAAGCGGCGATCCGGACGTGCTCCGCCGCATGCGACGAGGGCACAGCGTCGAGGACTTCACGCGCCTGGTGGCGCGCGCCCGGGCCAAGATCGAGGGGGTGTGTATCGGGACGGACGTGATCGTCGGCTTCCCGGGCGAAGACGATGCGGCGTTCGCTCGCACCGAGGCCTTGCTCTCGTCGCTGCCGCTTTCGTATCACCACGTGTTCACCTACTCGGTGCGGGCGGGCACGGCTGCGGCGTCGTTCGGCGACCGGGTGCCGGCGGACGTCAAGCGCCGGCGCAACGCGGTGCTGCGCGATCTCTCCGCCCGGCAGCAGGCGGCCTTCCGCCGAACGTTCGCCGGGGCCGAGCTGGACGCGGTGATCGAGCCGGCCCGTCTTGCGCGAGGCGGGCGCCTGCGGGCCGTCACCGACAACTACCTGCAGGTCGCCTTCGACGGGCCGCCCGCGCTCGTCGGTCGGCGCATCGCCGTGCGGCTCGACGCTGACGCGATGCGAGCCGGCCCGATCGCGGAGGTGACGTGAGCGAGGCCCGCTTCGGCCTGGAGTTCGTCGGTCGCAAGGAGGTGCTGGCCTGGCTCGATGCGCCCGCCCGCGGGACGCTGGAGCCCGATTTCGCCCGATCGATCCGGTTCGAGCAGGCCACGAACGTCCTGGTGGAGGGGGACAACCTGCAGGTTCTCGGGCTCTTGCAGCGCGCCTACCACCGGCGCGTGAAGATGATCTACATCGATCCGCCCTACAACACCGGGCACGACTTCATCTACCGCGATCGGTTCTCGGAGACCGTCGAGACCTACCTGCGGCGCACGGGCCAGATCGACGATCGGGGCAACGCGCTGGTGGCCAATCCGTCCCACGCCGGTCGCCACCACTCGGCCTGGCTCGCGATGATGTACCCGCGGTTGTGGGTGGCCCGTCAGCTCCTGCGCGACGACGGCGTGTTGTTCGTCAGCATCGACGACCACGAGGTGCACCACCTGCGAATGCTGCTCGACGAGATCTTCGGTGCCGACTGCTTCATCGCGCAGATCGTGGTCGTGACCAACCGGGGCGGGCGCGATTACCTGCGCGTCGCCACCGGTCACGAGTACCTCTTGTGCTACGGCGCGACACCCGATGCGCCGATCTTCGAGCTGCCCAGGCCACTGTCGTCCCACGGGGGGCGGGTGTTGGAGGACGCGCGGGGGCCCTACGTGCTGCGGGAGCTGCGAAACCGCAACCCCAAGTTCCACCCGGGCAATCGACCCAACCTCTTTTATCCGGTGTGGGTCGACCCGAGCTCGGCGACGACCGAGGGGCTCTGCTCGGTCGCCCTCGAGCGGAGCTCCACGCACACCGTGCGCGTCGAGCCGCGCAACAAGGCAGGGGAGGGGAGCGTGTGGCGCTGGAGCGCCAAGACGCTGTCGGCCGCGCTGGTCCCCGGCGATCCGCAGGCCAGCGAGGTGGTGGCGCGATGCCGACGCGACGGCGTGTACAACGTGTACGAGAAGCATCGCAAGGCCACCACGCGGCCGCGGGGTCTTTGGGACGAGCCCGAAATGCGCTCGGAGCAGGGGACGCTCGACCTGCGCGCGGCCCTGGGCGCGGCGGTGTTCGATCACCCCAAGCCCGTGGCGATGGTCCGGCGCTGCCTGCAGATGACCACCGCCGGCGACGACATCGTCCTCGACTTCTTCGCGGGATCGGGGACCACCGCCCAGGCGGTGGTGGAGCAGAACCGGGACGACGGTGGTCGACGCCACGTCGTGCTGGTGCAGCTCCCCGAAGCGGTCCCCCCCGGGTCGCCGGCGTTCGTGGCCGGGTACCGGACGATCACCGACATCACCCGGGCGCGCGTGGCCAGCCTGGGACCGGAGGTCGGTCTGCGCTGCTTCACGCTCGCCGCACCCGAGCCCACCGAGGCCTGGCTCGGCCCGAAGACGCGCGATCCCGAGGCCTATCTCGCCATGCTGCGGGCGCGCGCCGAGCCGAGCTCGCCCCCGGGCGTCTTCACCTTGGCCCTCGCGCACGGGCTGTCCCTCGCCGCCCGCATGGACACGCCCGACCCCGACGTCGTGCGGTTGGTCGACCCGCACGACGGTCGCACCCTGGTGGTGAGCGCGACGGGTCTGGATCCCGCGCGCCTCGAAGCGTTGGATCTGCCGCCGGAGACCATCTTGTGTTGCCCCGACGGGGCACTCGACGACGCGTCCATGCTGCGCCTGGCCCGTCGCTACGACGTGCATCCGTGGTGACCCCATGCGGCTTCGGTTCGACGCGGACCTCCCTCATCAGCGGCGGGCGATCGCGGCGGTCACCGACGTGTTCGCCGATCAGCCGCTGGTCTCGCTTCGTGACGCGACGGTCGACGTCGGTGGGGTGCCGGTGGTGGGCAACGGCGACGGCCTGTCGGTGCCGGCGCTCGCGGACCGCCTTCGTGCGGTGCAAGCCAGGGAAGGCGTGCCCACGATCGACGCCGTTCCCGACGGCGTGCTGCAGATCGCGGTGGAGATGGAGACGGGGACGGGGAAGACGTACACCTACTTGCGTACGCTGCTCGAGCTCTCGCGCGCCCACGGGTGGCGCAAGTTCGTGGTGGTCGTGCCGTCGGTGGCGATCCGCGAGGGGGTGCTCAAGACCCTGCAGGTCACCCGCGAGCACTTCCGCGGGCTGTACCCCGACGTCCCGTACCGATTCTTCGTCTACGATTCGAGTCGTCTGGGGCAGGTCGCCGCGTTCGCACGCTCGGCGAGCACCGAGATCATGGTGCTGACCATCGACGCCTTCAACAAGACCACCAACGTCTTGCGGCAGCCGAGTGACGCGTTCTCCGGGCAAGCGCCGCTGCGCCTGGTGGCCGCGACGCGGCCGGTCGTGATCCTCGACGAGCCCCAGAACATGGAGAGCGCGCTGCGGCGGGCCGCGCTGGCCGACCTGGCGCCGCTGTGCATGCTCCGCTACGGCGCGACGCATCGGCATTCGTACACCCTGGTGCATCGCCTCACGCCCGCCCGTGCGCACCAAGAGGGCCTCGTCAAGCGCATCGAGGTCGTCCCCGCCCCGCCGTCGACGGATCGGGAGAGCCTGTTCGCCGCCCAGATTCGAACGACGATCGATTCGCACCTCGATCGCCAGGCCGAGCTGCGCCGGCGCGGGATCAAGGTGCTGTCGTTGTTCTTCCTCGACCGCGTCGCCAGCTATACCGACGACGACGGGCTGGTGCGGGTGCTGTTCGACCACTTCTACGAGGAGGCCATCCGGGCGCGTGGCGGGGGCCACCCTCCGGCGCCCCGGGTGCGTGCGGCCTATTTTGCCCACACCCGACGGGGTGGCCGGACGCGTGCGGTCGATTCGCGCTCGGGCGATTCGGTGGGGGACGCCGAGGCGTACGCCCTGATCATGCGCGACAAGGAGCGTCTG
>CAZYSW010000265.1:0-8102 GCA_964650105.1 uncultured Nannocystaceae bacterium | reverse complement strand
ATGCGCTCGGCCACGCTGGACTCGCCCATCCCCAAGATCCGATACACCCGTCGCGGAACGACCCGGACCTCGAAGCGCTCGCGCAAGCGCGGCTCGACCTGCTCGAGCATCATGCGGCGAAGCTCGCGCGGGACGCCGGGCATGACGACGATCCACGCGCCTCCCGGCACGCACATCGCGAATCCTTCGGCGGTCCCGATGGGATTGGGGAGCACCTCGGCCCCTTCGGGGAAATCCGCCTGCTTCGCGTTCACCGCGGGCATCGCTCGACCGAACGCCCGGAACTTCGCCTCCAGGCGACCGAGGGCGTCCGTATCACGTCGCAGGGCGACGCCCGCCATCCTCGCGACCGCGTCCGTCGTGAGATCGTCGGTCGTGGGCCCGAGCCCACCGGAAATCAGGATCACGTCGGCTCGCCCGGCCGCCGACTCCAGCGCCTGCACGATTTCGTCGACGCGGTCGCGCACGGTGACCGCGCGACGAAGCTCGATCCCGACGGCGCGGCAGCGAGCCCCGATGAACGCCGCGTTGGTGTTGACGATGTCTCCCGACAGGATCTCGTCACCGATGGTGAACAGCTCGGCGCGCGGCGCCGCCACGGAAGCACTGCAAGCCGTCGACATGGGTTGTCTCCCCGCTCGCGGGGCGGTCGGCTCGGAGCCTGCTCCAATACTGTGCAGATGTCAAGTGCGCCGCAAAGACGCGAATTTCGGAGAGGGCGCACGACCTCCGAACGCCATCCGGCTCTTTTGCCCCCTGCTTGGCTCGGATACGATTTTTGGCACGGTGCTAATCCGGTACGCGGCCAAGACCGACGTCGGCATGAAGAGGACTCACAACGAGGACTACTTCGCGCTGATCGAGGACGAGCAGCTCTTCATCGTCGCCGACGGGATGGGGGGTCATTCCTCGGGCGAGGTGGCGAGCAAGCTGGCGGCCGAAGTGATCGGAGAGTTCTATCGGCACAGCAAGGATCAGGACGCGACCTGGCCGTACCGCTACGATCACAATTTGTCCTATGCCGAAAACCGGATGATCGCATCCATCCGGTTGGCCAACGCCCGCATCCACACCTCGGCGTCCAAGAACCCCCACCTGCGCGGCATGGGCACCACCATCGTCGCCATGATCATCAAGGGCGAGACGGGGTTCGTCGCGCACGTCGGCGATTCCCGGTGCTACCGGGTCCGCAACGGGGACATCTCTCTGCTCACGCGCGACCACTCTCTGCTCGAGGACTACAAGGAAGCGCGGCCGGACATGACGGAGGAGGAAGCCCGCAACTTCCCCCACAAGAACGTCATCACCCGCGCCCTCGGCATGCGCGACAACGTCGTCGTCGACATCTCGAAGATCGATCTTCGAAGCGGCGACCGGTTCATCCTGTGCTCCGACGGTCTGTCGGGCATGCTCAGCGACGCCGAGATCCACGACATCTGTCAGCGGCACGAGGACCTGGAGAAGGCGGTTTCGGAGCTCATCGATCGAGCGAACGCGGCCGGAGGAACCGACAACATCACCGCGATGGTGGTCGAGTGCTCGTTCTGACGGGGAGGGCCGTTTGAGCGGCCACGACGAGCGGCGCCGCCAGCCTCGTCATCCGACCCGCATCGAGGTCGACTACGCGGCCGACAGCACCTTCCTGTTCGCGTACATCACCGACATCTCGGCCCTGGGGATCTTCGTGCAGACGCAAGACCCCCTCACCCGCGGCACGCTCCTCACCCTTCGCTTCGCGCCCCCCTCGTCGGTGCTTCCGGGGTCCTCGGGGCCGGCCGAGCCGTTCGAGCTGCAGGGCGAGGTGGTCTGGATCGCCGAGCCGGGTGGCCCGCGAGAACCCGGCATGGGGATCCAGTTCGAGGACCTGACGGCCGACACCCGCGACCGTCTCCTGGATCTGATCCGCGCCGTCGCCTATCTCGACGAGCCGCAGTGACCCCTCACCCGCGAGACACGACCTCGATGCCCGCGCGTACGCGATCGCTGGGGTGCACGACGACCTGGTCACCGGCGGTCACCCCCGACAGGATTTCCACCTCCAGACCGCTTCGGTGACCGACCTCGACGGAGCGCTCCTCGACCACCCCGTCGCGCACCAGGAACACCGACCACGTGTCGCCATGGCGATGCAGGGCCCCCGCGGGGACCTTGATCACGTCGTCGCTCTCCCACACCACGATGTGGGGCTCCACCCGAAAATTGTCACCGAGGCCCGACCAGTGTTCCGCGGACTCGACCAGATCGATGACCACGTCGACGCGCTGCTCCTCCACGCCCAGCGCCGAGATCTTGGTGAACGCCGACGGCTCCACGCGGCGCACCCGACCGTTGAGCGGCGTGTCTCCGCCCCACCGGTCGATGAACACCGGATCGCCCGGGGAGATCGCCACCGCATCGGCGGTGAGGACGTCCACCACGACCTCCAGGGCCGTCGGATCGCCGAGCTCGAGCAGGGGCTCGCCGGGGTTCACCACCCCCTCGCTCTCCCGCATGATCTTGAGGATCCGCCCCTTGACCGGAGCGCGGATCTCGAGCTGCGGGCGCTCGACGTCTTCCTCGCCGCGCCCGTCCCCCTCGCCCAGCGCCGCGGTGGCCATCTCCAGCTCGTACTTGGCGACGCGAGCCCCGAACCGGGCACTCTCCAGGGCCTTGGCCGCGGACGTGGCCTCCAGCTCCGCGGCCTCCAGCTCGGTCTCGGACACGATTCCCTCCGCCCACAGCGACTTCATGCGCGCGAGCTGACGGGACGCGTAGCGCTCGTTGCTGGAGGCTCGCTCGACGGCCGCTTCGGCCTGCTTCTTGGCCGCCTGGGCGGCGCGGGCCCGCGCCTCCAGCTCGGCCCGGGAGCGGACGTCCAGGAGCGCGGGCTCGAGCGGGCTGATCCGGGCCAGCACGTCTCCTTCCTCCACGTCGTCCCCCGCGTCCAGCTCGATGCGCGCCAGGTTCCCGTACAGAGGCGCCGAGATCACGTGTCGATCCTGCACGCGCGTCTTGCCGTCGCCGTCCACCGTCACGCGCAAGGGACCACGCTGCACCTCGGCGAGGTCCACCTCCACGGGCTTGGGCAGGCTCGCGTACACGATGCCCGCGACCACCGCGAGACCGAACAGCACGAGAAGGATTCGCTTGAGGATGCGCATGGCTACTCCCGGGTCTTGAGGACCTCCACCAGATCGAGGTGGTCGAGCTTTCGCCGGACCACCAGGGCGGTCACCGAGCCGACCGCGAGCACCACCGAGACGGCAAAGGCGTAGGTCCTGGGGCTGATGACCAGGGGGAATCGATAGAGCTCGGTGTCGATGCCGGCGACGACGACCGCGGCGAGGAAGTACCCCAGGACGCAGCCGAGTGGGACGGCCCAAAGAAGCTGGGCCGCCAGCTCGCCCAGCAAGATGGCGGAGATCTCCGTCCGGGTGAAACCGATCACCCGCAGGCTCGCCAGCTCGCGGCTACGCTCGGCGAGCACCACCCGGGCCGCGTTGTACAAGACGCCGATGGCGACCACGCTGGCGAACGCCACCATGATCATGGTGGTGGCGAGCTGAAGTTGCGCAGTGGTCTCGTTGAAGATGTCGTACGCCGCCGTCCGCAAGGTAGCGCCCGCCACGTGGGGCAGCGCCTTGATCTCGCGATAGACCTCTGCCTTTCGAGCCGGATCGAGCAACAGGCGCGCCCCGGTGACCTCGGAGCCCTCGCGCATCAGGCGATTCACGGCGTGGAGCTCCATGTAGGCCTGGATGCCGAGCATCTCGTCCACGAAGCCGGCGATGCGAACCCGACGCTCGGCTCGGTCCTCCTCGAGGATCTCCACCCTCACCTCGTCGCCGACCTGTAACCCGAAGCGCTCGCCGAGCTCGCGCGTCACCAGCAATCCGTTCTCGGGCAGGCGCACGGGCCGAAGCTCGGCGTCGAGGACCCGCCGCAGGACACCGTCGCGAGGCAGACCTTGCAAGGCCGTCTCGTAGCACCGGTGGCCCGCGCAGATGCGAACCCCCACGTCGCGCGAGGGCTCCGCGTACACGACCCCGGGCATCGACGCCAGCTCCTCGATCGCGCGCGACGAGATCGCGTGGGTGAACCGCACCGTCACGTCGTCGCGCTGCACGAGCTCGAAGCTCACCTCCATGACGTACTCGAGGGCGTCGCGCGAAAAATTGCCCGCGATCAGGATCGCGATCCCCAGCGCGATCCCCAGGACCGACGAGCCCGTCCGCCAGGGTCGTCGCGCGAGGTTGCGGAGCACGATGCGACCCGACGTCGAGAGCAGACGCCCCAACCCCAGCCGCTCCAGCAAACTGCGCCGATAGCGGGTCGGGGCCGGTGGTCGCATCGCCTCGGCGGGCGGCATGCCGACGGCGCGCCGCACCGCCGCGAACGTCCCCAGACTGCCCGCCAGAGCGCTCAGCAGCGCAGCCGCCACGACGTTTTTCGGCTCCAGACGAAATTCGAGCACCGGGAACCGGAAGAACTGCGCATAGGTCCCGATCATCGCCTGCCCCAAAAGCGCGCCGCCGAGCGCCCCCACGGCGGTCCCCGCCAGGGCCACCAGCCCGACGAGCTTCATGTAGTGCCAGCCGATGGCGGCATTGCCGTACCCGAGGGCCTTCAGCGCGGCGATCTGCTCGCGTTGGCCGTCGACCATGCGGGCCATGACGACATTGAGCAAAAACGCCGCGACCCCCAGGAAAATCGCGGGCATCACCGTCCCGATCTGTTCGAGTTGCTCGAGCTCCTCCTTCACGAAGCGCGCGGAGGTCTGCCGGTCGCGTCCGTACGTCCCGAGCGAGCCGTAGCGCTCGAGGATCCGATCGAGGGCGAAGGCGATCTGCGCTTCCTGCCGGCGATCGCCGAGCTTGACCACGACGTCGTTGAACGCCCCCTTCATGTCCAGGGCAGCCGCCAGATCGTCGTGATCCATCCACAACACCGCGAACCGCCGATCGTCGGGCCAGGGGCTCCCGGGAGCGATCTGGAAGATGTACTCGGGCGAGAGCGCGACACCGACGATCTCGAGCTCCTGCAACCTTCCGGCCACGACCGCGAAGAGGCGATCGCCCGGCCCGATCCCGTGGCTGTTCGCGAACGCCTCGTGCACCAGCACCTCGCCGGTCCGGCCGGGCGCGATCCACCGACCGCGACGAAGGTGCAGGCGGGCGAGCTCGGGCTGGCGCTCCGACGGGATGCTCACCAGGCGCCCGATCGCCGGCTCGGTCATGCCGGGGACGTCGAGGGTGACGTCCTCCACGATGCGAGGCTCCACCACCTCGACACCGGGGATCTCCCGCATCCGCGCGGCGACGGACTCCGGCGCGCGATTGACCGTCGCGTACAAGTCGGGAAAGCGGGAGCGCTCGAAGTACGCCTCGCCGGAGCGGGACAGCGACGCATGCACGCTCAGCATCGACACGTACGACGCGACCCCGCACGCGACCACCATCACGATCGCGAGGATCTGGGCGCGCATGCGCCCGAGGTCGCGAACGAGCTTTCGGTTCAGCGCCTTCACCAGTCGAGCTCCTCGACGCTGGCCCGCGATGCGTTTACGTGCTCCTCGGCCACTCGACCGTCGGCCATGACGACGACGCGATCGGCCATCCGGGCGATGGCGGCGTTGTGGGTGATGACCGCGGTGGTCGTGCCCAGCTCGCGGTTGATCCGGTCCAGCACCGCCAGCACCACCTTCCCGGTGTGGACGTCCAGCGCCCCGGTCGGCTCGTCGCACAAGAGGACCTGCGGTCGCTTGGCGATGGCACGAGCGATCGCCACGCGCTGCTGCTCACCACCGGAGAGCTGGGCCGGAAAGTGATCGAGGCGGTCTCCGAGCCCGACCAGGCGAAGCGCCTCGGCGGCGTCCATGGGGTTGCGCGAGATCTCGGTGACGAGCTGAACGTTCTCCAGCGCCGTCAGGCTGGGGATCAGGTTGTAGAACTGAAAGACGAAGCCGACGTGCTCGCGCCGGTACCGCGTGAGCGCAGCTTCGTCCCGGGTCGAGAGCTCTCGCCCCGCGTACCGGACCACCCCCGTCGTGGGCGCGTCCAGGCCTCCGAGGATGTTGAGCAGCGTCGACTTCCCGCTCCCCGAGGGCCCCAGCAGCACCACCAGCTCCCCCGCCCGGAGCTCGATGTCCACGCCCCGCAGCGCGTGCACGTCCACCTCGCCCATCCGGTAGCGCTTGGTCAGGCCGCGCCCCTCCAGGACGACGCCCTGCGCTGCCTCGTCCACCGCCACTGCCGCGCGAAGCTTAGTGCGACCCGACGACGTTGTCCCGCACGGCACGGGGGCACATCCTGCGCCCGTCGAGGTGGGCGGCCCCCGCCTCGGCGGCGACCGTTGCTGTCCTTTGCGCCATGCAGGATACTCGCGTCACGGCCCGACGCGTGTGCCCGAACGTGCCCGAGGCTCGAGCGCCGGTCGTCACGCCGCGTCGGGATGGTTCCGCACTTGCAAGCACGAGGCCCGGACGCCCCATGAGACACCTCCACACCGTCGTCCTGTCGAGCTCGCTGATCCTCGCCGCAACGGGGTGTGGGGATCGATCGCTTGGCGGGGGCTCCGAAACCGACGCGACCGAGGGTGATCCCGGCACCACGGGCTCGTCGACCACCGATCCCGACGACACCGATCCCGGATCGGGCGACGTCCCGCACGACCTTCCCGACGACCCCGTGATCGAGTGCGCGGGTACGGTCGTCGACCACAGCGCGGACTGCAACGAAGGGTGCGCGATCGTCGAGGACGTGCGCATCACCTGCAACGCCACCGAGTTCGGCGACCCCGGCCTGCGCGTGGCACCGTCCCCCGACGCGACGTTGCTGGTCACCGCCGCCTCGACGTCGGCCTGGCTGATGGAGCTCGATGCGCAGGGGCTGATTCTCGCCCGGGAGCTCCCCGACGCGCTGGACCGAGCGGTCATCAGCCTGGCCCTCGATCCGGAGGGCATGCCCCACCTCGCCGCCGACTCGACGAAGCCCCCCGACTATGCGGGAGGCCTGGTCTTCGTCTCACCCTCGGCGGACGCGTACGACATCAAGACGATCTTCGATCGGCCCGACAAGTACATCCCGCTGTTCGACATGGAGTACGACGCCGACGGGCGAGCTCACGTGTGGTTCAGCGCGGATCCGCCCGACGACCGAACCGAGAGCATCCGCGCGATCGATGGCACTTGGACCGAGCGGGACGCTCCCGTGCCGGGCACCTCGGGCTGGCAGCGCTACACCGTCACCGCGGGCGGCGCCTCGGTGGGTTTCGACTTCGTGGAGCAGTCGGGCCAGTGGTTTCTCGTCGCCCTGTCCGAGGGTGCCACGCAACGCATCGGGAACGCCTTCGGACCGAGCTATCCCGGTGGCCATGTTCACGTCGCACCGCCGGCGCTGCCGAGCGCGGGAGCCCTCGAACCCGCGTACGTGCTCGTCAAGCAACATGACGACGGAGCGCGGGTGGCGTGGCCGACGGCCGAGGGATCGGAGGAGGTACCGATCCCCTCCACGGGCCCCGTGCAATACACCTGCGTCGTCGAGACCGACGGACAGCCGGGCCAGTGTCCGGCAAGCTGCGAGGAATCGGGCGTGGGCGTCGAGGAGCGGATGGTGGGGACCGCCCGGACCCCCGATGGTCGGGTGTGGGTGGCGTGGATGGTGACCTACCTCGACCGCACGCTGACCTACGAGGAGAGCTGCAACGACGAGGTCGGATGCTGGTGCAACGCGTTCATCGAACGCGACGACAGCCACGGTGAGCTCGTCCTCGCCGAAATCGACGTCGAGTCCCTCGGGGTCCGCGAGGTGTTCCGCGTCGCCGATACCGACCCCAGGCTCGAGGGCTTGTTCCTCGACTATCGCGAGTCGCCGCGCCCGCTCGACATCCGCGCCTTCGGCACCGACCTCGCCGTCGGTGCACGCGTCCGCGACACGGACGCCGCCTCCCCTCCCGCTATCCGCGTCCTGAGGGTGGACACCACGCTCGTCCCCTGAACGGGGTGGGGGTCGTCACTTCCGAAAGCGCACGTGATGACCCGCGGCGGCTGCTCGTGCTGGCGCGCGGGGCCGCCGAGCGGCTGGTCGGGTGAGGCATGGACACCGTCCGCAGGCGGGGCTCGATCG
>CAZYSW010000264.1:0-8132 GCA_964650105.1 uncultured Nannocystaceae bacterium | reverse complement strand
CTGGCGGTGAGGAGCCACGTCGAGGCGTGGCTGCCCGTGGGTGTCCGCGTCGCGCTGGGGCTGGGGCTCGGACCGGGGCTCGACGTTCGGGACGAGGCCCCCGTGGCACTCGCGGCGTCCGGCGACCCGGGTCCGCGGCGTGCACGTGCGCTGCCGGTCGTGTCGACGCGGCTCGGGGTGCGTCTTCGCGTGACGGCGTGGCCGCGCAGCGAGCTGTTCGTCCACGTGGCGCCCGGGCTGGAGGTCGATCCGCTGGTCGTGGCCTACGTGACCGACGATGGCGACACGACGATCCTCCGCCCGTGGCGTGTCCGTCCGGGCGCGACGATCTCGTTGCGATGGAGTCGCTTCGCTCCTTGGAGCCGATGAACCCCAGCCCATGCCGGTGCGTCGCGGCCGGAGGCTCAGGTCTCCACGGTGTGGTGGTAGTCGATGTTGTAGCGCTTGGCTCTGGGGAACACGACGGTCTTGTAGAGGCGCTCCACGCAGCTCGCGAAGGCCTTGGAGGTGTACATCGGGCGCGCGAACGTGAGCTTGCCTGCAGGTCCGTCGACCCGAACGGAGATCCTGATGCGCTGCCCCTCCTCGCCGTGCTTTGTGGCGCACGCCCTCACCTGATCGTCGAGGGGGCCGAGTGCCGCTTCGAAGTCCTGTTTCGACAGCGTCTCGGGAAAGGCGGCGAGCGGATCGGGAACGCCCGGATTGCGGACGTCGATGGTGAGGTAGTTGCTCTTGAACGCACGGGTTCGCACCGTGCGTCCGGCCTCGTTGATGCATCGCCCCAGCTTCGTCCGCGGGAGGGAGACGAGGAGGCCGTCGACCCGAGGCTTGGGCGCCCAAGTGACGTTGAGGATCGAGACGCCGCCGACCTTCTCGTTGCCCATGTGCAGCGACACTCGGTGGACGCCGGCTGCCTTCATGCACTCGAGGATCGCGGGCTCGAGCGCCCGGGTGGCCTCGGCGACGGAGAGCACGGGGCCGGCTGGCTGGGCCGGCGGCATGCTCGGCCGGGCGCCGGACGTCGACTTCTTCGGCGCCTTGGTAGGCTCGACGGTATCGCCCTCGTCGACCTCCGTTTCGGGGCGAAGACTCCAAAGCCTTGCCCACAAGCCCCCCGCCTCGGCGGCATCGCCCTCGTCGACCTCCGTTTCGGGGGGCTCCACCGACGCGTGCGCGGGGGAATCGGGCGGGTCCGGATCCTTGGGCATTTCGGTGGCGGTGACCGACGCGTCCGCGGACGGCGTCTCGGGCTCGACCGCAGGGGTGGAGCGCGTCGGGGCCGGGCGGGTGGGGGCGGGATCGGCTGGCGGTGGCCGTTCGCCGAACAGCGTCTCACGGAGGTCCGGGTGTCCGTAGAGGAGCACCACTGCGTAGAAGATCAGGAGCATGGCGACTAAAGCGCCCGCCACCCAGCGGTCCGAGTACTGGGGCGTGGCGACGTGGGTCGTGTGTCCAGCGGCGTTGGAGTGGCTCGGTGCCACCTCGGCAGGATGAGGGGCGTGCGCGATCTGAATGCGCGCGTCACAGTACTCGCACGCCACGATCGTCTCCCCACCCCGAACCGGGAGACGGGCATGGCATGCCGGACACCGGATGACCCGCAAGGAGAAGAGGGTTCGCGCTCTCACGACCGAGAGCCTAGCAGGATCGGAGCGCTCGCGCGGCGCGGGCTCGGGGGGCGCCCGGAAAGGGGCGCGGGTGAGGGCGTCGGTCAGCCTTCGGGGACGAACTCGTCGCAGGCGGTGTCGATGAGCTGGACGGCTTGTTGGAAGAAGCCGCTGTAGTCGGGGTTGCTGCACACGTCACCGACGACGCCGCGCGTTCCGAACAGGTCGACGAGGTCGATGAATTTTTGGGTCGGTTGCACCAGCGGACCTCCGGCGGTGCCGTCCATGACGCAGCTCGAGGTCTCGAGGTTGAAGATGCCGAGCATGACGACGTGATCGGGGTTGCCCCCCTTGGCCGCCACGACGGCGTCGTACCACTGCTGGGGCGTGCCCACGGTGGACGCGTCGTCGGGGGTGTCGGCGACGGGATAGTCGTCGGTGATGACCGTGACCACCAACACCGCGTCGTCGCGCAAGAAGCCCTCGTTGCACCCACCGGGTTGGCTCTGGCTGCCCACGGCCTCGACCATCGCGCTCATCGGACGTTCGGCCCCCGAGCCGAAGACGCCGACTTTGGCCATGCACGCGAACTTGTTCTTGATGTCCGCCTCGGGCAGATCCGAGGTCAGATAGCGGACGCCCCCGGGCACGCCGCAGTCGTGGTTGCTGGCCTCGTTGTTGTACGGTGCCACCTCACCGGCGCCCAACGTGGTCTCGCACGCCACGTCGAGGTCGTTCTTCGCGGTGCACCAGTCGCCGCACCAAAAGCTGTTGGGCGAGCACGGCTCGCACGCGCCGCTGATGTCCTCTCCGGCGTCGGAGTCGACCACCATGATGTGGTAGTCCTGGGCTTTCACGGTCGCGAAGATGGTGTCCATGAACGGACCGAAGCTGTTGATCAGGCGGTTTTGGTGCGCGCCCATCGAGCCGGAGTTGTCGACCACGAACAGAAAGTCGATCTTCTCGCAGCCTTCGCCGATCCCACCGTCGCCGGCGGTGTCCTGGCCGTCGCCGACGTCGAACTTGGGTTCGGTGTCGTTCGACGGGCCGGATTCGCTCCCGGATCCGGCCTTCGTGGCCGCATCGTCGTCGCCCTCGGAGGTGCCCTGCGGGCCGGCGGTGCCGCCCGCGTCCACCGAGCCGTCCTCGCCGAACAGGCCCACGCTCGTGTTCTCGTCTCCGCATGCGCTGGACGCGAGCACCCACGCCAGGCCCAAACGACCAACCTTCGCGTGCCTCGCCCCTTGCCGGTCGTTCGTTCGCGTCGTGCCCATGGTCGACCTCCCGTTGGTCGATTGGCCACGGATCCGGCCGATTGTGTCCGCGGGTGGAGCCCGGCTCGTCCCGACGCAAGCCCGCGACGGGGCTGCGCGTGGTGCGGGCAACCAGGCCCAAAGGACAGCATGGATCCGAGCGCCGGTGTCGAGCGACCACCGACGTGGTGCGTCGGATCGCCTGCACGCTGGTCCTGGGCGCGGCGGTCGGCTGCATGCCGCCGCCGATGAACGTGGGATACGTGGCGATCGACCCCTCGCGGGGCGGTGGTGTCGACGTGCAGGGACAGGCCGGCGGCGGCGCGACCACGCCCGACGGTCTGGGAGGCGGCGCCGCGACGACGCAGATCGAACCGTTCGTGACCCCGCGCGTGTCGCTGCCCATCGGGGCGGGTCTGGGCGGCTCGGGGCTCGGTGGGCACGCGCCGTTCCGGTTCGGCGTGCGACACCGGGCGACGCGGGTGTTCGCCTGGGGGGCCGGGATCGGCCCGTCGCTCATCTTCGACCGACATGCCGCCGTGGTGGGCGGCGTGGCCGATCTCGAGGCCGTGCTCGGGGTGCAAAAGCGAAGGGCCGGATTTTCGTTCGGTTTCCGGCCGACGTTTAGCTTCGACGCCTCGTGGTTCTGGCTGTACTTCCTCGCCGAGCCCACGCTGGCGATCACCGTGGCGCCGCGCACGTCGCTGACGCTCGCGGTGCCCTTCGGCGGCTGGGTCGATCCCAACGTGTCCGCAGGGGGCGCCTTCCTGAGCGGGGCCATCGGGGTGCACCGACGCTTTTGAGCCCGCGCCGGCGGCGAGCCCGGAGGCATCGGTGACCGAGGACTGCCACGAGGTGCGCACGCGGGCGTCCGCCCCGAGGCGATGGGATCAATGCCGGTCCGCGCAAAGCCAGTCCCCCGAGGGGATCCGTGGCAGGCGAGCGGGCACGGGGCCCGCGTAGACGTACACCCAGGCGGGCAGCGTGCGGCCGTCGTCGAGCACGACCGTGGTGGAGCGTCGCTCGAACTCGTGAGGCGGCTCGGCATCGGGGCCGCACCCCTCGTAGGCATCGAGCTCGCGCAAGGCGGTCGGGTCGTCGAGCGACCACAGATCGCCGACCACGGTATCGTCGACATCGTCGAGGCGGACCAGCCCCGGGTACCAGTCGATCCGCAGGAGATGGCCGCGAACGCGCCCGCGCCCGACGAACGTTCCGGCCTTCGCGAGCACCGCGTGCATGGGGTGGCCCGCGCCGGCCCGCAACGAGCCGTACACGAACAGACGGCTGCGCTCGCCCATGGGGCTACAGCTTCTTGGACGCGATGCCGACCTCGCTGATTCCGGCCTCGTGCGCCGCAGCCATGACGCGGATCACCCGACCGTACTTGGTCTTGTCCTCCGCGCTGATGACGAGCTTGTCGTCGGCCTGGGCCTTGGGGTTCTTCTTGAACTGCTCGATCATCTCGTCGTAGTCCCGCGACAACGGGGTCTCGCCCAGCTTGGCGTTGCCGTCGACGTCGATGGTCACCAAGAGGGCGGCGTTGGGGTCGGCCGGGTTTTGGACCACCGCATCCTGCGGGACGCTCAGCGGGATCTGCTCGGCGCCCTTGCTGGGTTGGGCGACCATGAAGATGATCAGCAGACACAAGAGGACGTCGGTCATCGGGGTGACGTTGATCTCGGCGAGGGCATCATCCCCGCTGTCGCCGGCCGACATCGCCATGGCGGGCCGAGGATAGCACCCTGTCCCCGCCCGCCGAAGCCGTCCGGCCGCGGTCATCCGGCGTGGCGCGGAGACCGCACGGCCGTGGCTTCGTGCCCGACCGGCCTTCCCGCTATCGTAGGGCCGTGCACGTTCTCCGCGCGCGGGCGTGGTTGCGTGATCTCGACGTCGCGATCGCAGCCACCTTGGGCCTTGCTTGCACCGCGCTGTACGCCCTGACGCTGTGCCCGACGGTGTACTGGTACGACAGCGCCGAGTTCTCGGCGCATGCGGCCACGCTGGGGGTGCCGCATCCGCCGGGCTACCCGCTGTACACGATGATCGCCCACCTGTTCACGCGGTTGCCCTTCGAGCCGGCGTTCGGGGTCAACCTGATGAGCCTGGTGTTCGGGGTCGCGGGCGTGCTGCTCTTGTACGGGCTCGCGCGGCTTTCGGGGGCGGGACGCGCCGGCGCGCTGACGGGGGCTTTGGTGCTGGCGACGGCGCGGACCCACTGGGCCAACGCGGTGGTGGCCGAGGTGTACACGCCGGGGCTGGTGTTCACGCTCGGCACCTTCGCGCTTCTGGGCGTGGGGTCGAAACGAGAACGCCCCCGGCTGTTGGTGGCCGCGGCGTTGGTGGCCGGCCTGGGGGTGGGGATGCACATGTCGATCGCGACGTTGGGCCTGGGCTACGTCTGGCTGACGTTGTCGCACGGGGCGAAGCTCGAGCGGCTGGCCGAGCTGCGGGGCTGGCTCACCGCGCCCTGGCGTCCGCGCTTGCAGGTCGCGTTCGCGTCGCTGGGGGCGGTTCTGCTCGGGCTGTCGGTGTTCATGTACATCCCCTTCCGGCGGTTCGGCGACGAGTGGGACGAACGCGACTGGATCGGGTTCGTCAAGAACGCGACCGGGGGCAAGTTCAAGAACAAGTTCATGAGCCGCTACGACTTCGGCGAGCGGCTCGAGCTGGTGGGGAGCATCTTCGTCGACAACCTGCTGCCGGTGGGGGTGGCGCTGGCCGTCGTGGGGTTGGGTCTGTTGGTCGCCCGCCGACCTCGCTGGGGGATCGGCCTGACGCTGGGCGCGGCGGGGAACGTGTGGTGGTTCTTCAACTACAGCGTGCACGACCTGGACGTGTTCTACCTCCCGGCCATCGCCATCGCGTGCATCGGCATCGCGATCGCCATCGACGAGATCGGCGATCGCCTGGCCTCGAGGCGCCCCGCGTGGGGGCGTCTGCGCTGGGCGGCGCTGCTGCTCCCGGTGCTGCTGGGGGCGCGCAACTACCCGGAGGTCGACCTGAGCGAGGCGACCGACGCACGCACGTGGGCTCAGGCGGCGTGTACCACGTTGCCCCCCGACGCGAAGGTCATCCTCTACAGCCGGCGCCCGGAGTGGGAGTACTACGCGGTGTTCTTGTACGTGCAGCAGGCGCTGGGTCAGTGCCAGGACGTCGAGATCCTCAAGAGTCCGCGACGGATGCACGTCGCCCGCATGCTCAACCGGGGCGTGCCCGTGTATGCCTTCTTCCCGGTGGACGAGATCGAGGAGGCCTGGGAGGTGACGCCCGAGGGACCGTTGTGGCGGATCGCGTTGCGTCCCACCTCCATGCGCAAGGGCAAGCTCGCCGGCGACGGCGTGCGCAGCTCAGACCACGCGGGCGGGTAGAAGCCGCAGCCGCCCCGCCCAGGTGCGCAGTCGACCGGCGTCGACGAACAAGAGGTAGAAGCAGGCCATCTGCAAGGAGAAGTACACGAGCTTCTCCATGGTCAGTGCGATGAGCAGGTGCATGCCCAGCCCCGTCACGAAGGCGAGCGGACGCAGGCGCCGGACGGCGAACAACACCGGTGCGGCGAGCTCGAAGGCCAACGCCGCGTGCTGCATGGCGGTCCATCCCGCCCGGGGCAGCACCTGCACCAGCCAGGCCGCCAGCGGGGTGCGGTAGACCCCCTGGATCTGGGTCCACAACACGTCGTCGCTCTGCAACCAGTCGCCGCCGAAGGCCTTGCACCACCCCGCGCCGAAGTACTGGAGCACGAGCGTGAGCTGCAGGACCCGCAACGGCCACGCGACGCGCGAGCCGTCGTGCGCGGACGGGGCCGCGAGCAGGACGATCAGGCACACGATGTACAGGCGGTTGATCGTGAAGGCCGAGATCGGATCGACGCCGGTCACGTAGATGGTGCAGCCCAAGAGCACCGCGATGGCGGGCCGGACCCGTCCCGGTCGGTGGGACAACGCGGCGACGATGCCCGCCCCGAGATAGAGGATCGCGAACGGCCACACCAGCACGGCGTCGAGCAACGGGAACGCGGGGCCGTAGTCGGACGACACGTCGCGCGAGGGGTGAAACCCCGCCGGCGTCAGCCACTCGGAGGCGTGCTGCAGCCACACCACGACGTACCAGAGCAGGGTGTAGACCAGCGCGACGCGGAACACGTCGAGGCGCACGGTCGGAACGTCGCCATACCAAAAGCGCATCCAGGCGTCGCGGGCGTGCCTCGGGCTCATGGTGCGTCGTCCCATCGATGCGTGGACACCACGCGGAGGTGGTTGGCCGGGATCGCGCGCAAAGGCGGGCGCACCCAGGCACCGTCGGTGACGGCCTGGTGCCCGACCGCCTGAGGCGCCTGCAAGAACCGCAGCTCGAGCGCGGGCCGGTGGGGGTGCTCGGCCGCATAGGCATCCATCAGCCACTGCGCCAGCTCCTCGAGCGCCGGCTCGTTGCGGCCGCACCACTCCACCAGGTAGCGGTGCAGCCGCGTGCGGTGACCGAACGGCTGGAGCGCGAATCCGGGCTCGTCGTCGAGGGTGATCCACGGCCCGTCGGCGCGCGTGCGGATCTGGACGTAGAAGGCGTTCCAGGTCGGCGTGGCGCGGGAAAACAGGCAAGAGACGTTGGTGAGCGTGCGCAGCGGTGACGGCAGCCCCGGCAGGGGACGACGGGCCACGCCTTGCCACGTCATCGGCACCAGCCAAAGCGCGATGCACAACAAGACCGCCAGGCGGTCGCGTCGTCGCGGCGACACCACGCTCGACGGTACCGCGGAAAACGGTGCACGCGAGGTCCTTCCAGCCGGTTTCGGGGCGGCCGCAGCGTTCACCGGAGCGCGGCTCGGCGTGCGCGTGCTCCCGTGGGCCCCCGGCGCGCAAAACCAGCGCGCGAGCGTCCCCGATGCGCGAAACGACGGGCGCCCAAGTCACGGCGCGGCGTCTTTGCCTGGCTTCGCCGGTGTGCTAGGTAGGCGGCCCGTAGCGGCACGCCCGCTGCAGGAGAAACCATGAGCACGGACATGCAAAAGACTGCGCAGGCCCTGGTTGCGCCCGGCAAGGGCATTCTGGCGGCCGACGAGAGCTTTCCGACCATCGAGAAGCGCTTCAAGGCGTTCTCGATCGAAAACAGCGAGAAGAACCGCCAGGCCTACCGCCACATGCTGTTCTCGACCGAGGGCGTGTCCGAGTTCATCAGCGGCGTGATTCTGTTCGACGAGACCATCCGCCAAAAGGCCGACGACGGCACGCCCTTCCCGGAGTTCCTCGCCAAGTCCGGCATGATCCCGGGCATCAAG
>CAZYSW010000263.1:0-8138 GCA_964650105.1 uncultured Nannocystaceae bacterium | reverse complement strand
GGAGGCGCAGGCCATCGCCCAGCTCAGCCACCCGCACGTGGTGCAGGTCTTCGACGTCGGCACCGACGAACGCACCGGCGACATCTTCATCGCCATGGAGCTGGTCGAGGGCTCGACGCTTCGGGCCTGGCAAGACGCGGCCCCGCGATCGTGGCGCGAGATCGCGGAGGTCTACCGCCAGGCGGGGGAAGGCCTGGCGGCCGCACACGCGCACGGGATCGTGCATCGCGACTTCAAGCCGGAGAACGTCCTCGTCACCAAGGACGGGCACGCCAAGGTGGTGGACTTCGGTCTGGCCAAGCCGGCCTCCGGAGCCGTTCCGAAGAAGGCCCCCACCGACGTGCGACGGACGCCGGTGCGCGACGACGATACGTCGGCGGCCGCCGGTGCGGCGCGCGACGACGATGCTCCGCTCGGGGCGAACCCCCCCACCGACGTGCAGGACCTCTCCGACACGCATCGCTTTCGAACGACGGTGGACGTGGGCGGGGTCCCGCCGGTGTCTTCGTCCGGTCGCCTGCGCCTGTCGAGTCGGCTCACCCCCGAGGGCGCGCGACTGGGTACGCCGGCCTACATGGCCGCCGAACAGGCGATCGGGCGGCAGCCCGACCCACGCGCGGACCAGTTCTCGTTCGGGGTCGCCTTGTACGAGGCGTTGACGGGGCGCCTTCCGTTCGAGGGCAAGACGATCGCGGAGTACAGCGTCGCGGTGCTCGACGGCCGCATCGTCCCGTTTCCGTCCAAGTCTCCGGTGCCGCGTCGGCTGCAACGCGCGGTGCTGCGGACTTTGAGCTGCCACCCCGAGGCCCGGCACCCCTCGCTGGATCCCGTGCTGGCCGAGCTGCGAAGAGACCCCCGCCAGACACGGCGGCGCGTCCTCGGGCTCTCCGCTGCGCTCGCGTTGGGGGTGGGCGGCTCACAGGCTGCGAGCTGGTGGGGCGAGCGACAGGACTCCGCGTGCGAGCTGGCGGCGCGGGCCATCGAAGGCGTGTGGAACGACGAGACGCGACGGTCGCTGCACGAAGCGATGGCTGCCGATCCTTCGCCGCTCGCCCGAGAAACCGCGGATCGAACCGTGGAAGCGCTCGACGAGCTCGCTGCACGGTGGACCGAGGCCCGGCGGTTGGCGTGCGTCGCCGACGTCGACGAGCAGGCGCGCGAGGCCAGCACGCCCGGGCTGACGACGATCCGCCGAGTCTGTCTGGACCGCGCGCTGGATCGCCAGCGCGGGCTGATCGAGAGCTTGCGCGCGGCCACCTCCGACGTCCACGAGCACGCGCTCGAGGCGGTGACGGGGCTCGGCCGTGCGATCGAACGGTGCTCGGTGCCGGCCTACCTGGCTCAGCAGCTCAGCGCCGAAGAGGCGCTGGATCCGGAGCGCGCCCAGGTGCTGGGCGAGATCCTCGGTCGCGCGGAGCAGGCTCTGTACCTCGATCAGTCCAAGCAGAGCCTGGCGCTCCTCGAGGAGGCCGCGCGGACCTTCGACCGCGCGAGCCTTCCACCGGCGTTCTTGCTGGAGTGGTCCCAGGTCGAGGCCCGGACGCATCGCGGCCTGGGGGACCTGCAACGCGCCCGCGAGGTGCTCGAAAACGCGGCACTCGACGCGCTGGGGGCCGCGGCACCGGTCGCGGCCGGCGACTGGCAGGCGACGTACGCCAACATCCTGTTCGAGCTCGGTGAAGTCGAGCGCGCCGATCGCTGCCTCGCGCGGGCGGTGGCGCTGCTCGGGGAGCGGCTGGGCGAGGACCACGTGGAGGTCTTGGCCGCCCGGGCCAGTCGAGGTCATCTCCCGTTCTTGCGGGGCGACTACAACGAGGCGCTCGAGATCTACGAGCGCGAGGCCGCGGTCGCGGCCCGGATCGCTTCACCACTCGACGACACGCGCATCGACGTCGACGCCTGGGTCGCCGACACGATGGCCGCGTTGGGTCGGTTCGACGAGGCGCGCTCGCGCTACGAGGATCTGATCGCGCGGCAGCAGCGAGCCGTCGGCGACCACCACCCTCGAACGCTGGGCATGATGGAAACCCTGGCGGCCCTCGAGCTGCGCGCCGGCCATCCCGAGCGCGCGCTCGAACACCTGCAAGCCTCGCTGCACATGCGCGACGAGGCGCCCGAGACCGACACCGTCAATCGAGCGGCCGCGCTCGCCAACATGGGCGCCGCCTTCATCGAGCTGGATCGGTTCGAAGAGGCCGTCGCCGCGCTGGAGAACGCCCGACAGACGCTGGTCGCGAGCGGCCTCGGCGAGCTCGAGCCCCGCATCCTGGCCCTCGACGCCAACCTGGGCGTCGCGCTGTCGCGGCAGGGACGACCCCGGGAGGCCGCCGAGCGACTCGCGTCCACGCTCGAACGGATGGAGGAAGCGGGGATCGCCTCCACGCTCAACGGCATCACCACGCGGGCCGAGCTGGCGGTGAATCTCGCCGAGCTGGGACCCGAGCGGGAGGCCGAAGCGCTGCGCCACATCGACCGCGCCATCGAGGAGAGCGCGGCGGTCGGCACCGTGCTGCAGGGACGCAACGCCCTGCGCAAGGCCCGGATCCTCGATCGCGTCGGCCGACGCCGGGACGCCGACGCGGCCCTCGAGCAGGCCCACATCGCCCTGTCGGGCAGCGACGGCCAGCGCTGGCTGGCCCAGATCGACGCCTATGTCCGCGAGCGAGACCAGGCGTCGCACGCCCGGGCCAAGGCCCGATCTCCGGATCTATAGTCGGGCGGTGAGCTACTACGCGCTTTTGTACGAGCTCGTCGACGACTACCTGGAGCGACGACCGGCGTTTCGGACCGAGCACCTGGAGCTGGCACGCGCGGCGGCGGACCGCGGCGAGCTCCGGCTCGCGGGCGCCTTCGCCGATCCGGCCGATCGTGCGCTGCTGATCTTCCGGGCCGACGACGCGAGCGTGGCCGAAGCCTTCGCGCGTGCCGACCCGTACGTGAAGAACGGCCTGGTGCGACGCTGGGAGGTGCGGCCGTGGGCGGTCGTCCTCGGCGCGGATCATCGCTAGCCGAGTCTCGAAGAACGTCACGCGGCCGCGCGCCGAACAGGTCGCGCGGCCGCAGGGGTCGGGCGCCGAGCCCCGGGCTCACATCTCCGCGCTGACCAACCCGAGGCGGATCGCGTGTCGCACCAGGCCCGCCACGTTGCGGGTGTCGAGCTTGGACATGATGCGACCTCGATGGCCCTCGACGGTCTTGACGCTCAGGCTGAGCTGCCTGGCGATCTCCGGGCTCGAGTGCCCCTCGGCCACGAGTTTGAGGATCTGTCGCTCGCGCGGCGTGAGATCGGATGCGGCTCTGTCGAGCGATCCTCCTTGAGCCACCCGGCGGGAGTCGTCGAGCACGATCTTCGCCACCTGCGGGCTGAAGAAGGCGTTGCCCACCGACACGGCCTTGATCGCCGCCACCAGGTCGGCCAGGCCCGATCCCTTGATCAGGTAGCCTTCGGCCCCGGCTCGGATCGCCGGTCGAACGTGCTCCTCGGTGGAGTACATGGACAGGATGAGGACATGAGTCTCGGGCAAAGTCTGTCGGATCTGCTTGGTGGCATCGATCCCGTTCAGACCCGGAAGGTTGAGATCCATGACCACGACGTCGGGGCGGTGCTGCTCTGCGGCTGCCACTGCATCCCGGCCGTTGTCGGCCTCGGCCACGACGATGACATCGTCGCGCCCTTCCAGTAGGGACCGAAGGCCCTCTCGCACGATCGTATGATCTTCGACGAGAACGACACGGATCGGTTCGGACATTCGAGCCGCAGGGTACCACGCATCATCCAGCGCGGAAGCCCGTCAAGTCGACGAAACCAAGTCGGTCGCTCGAGACCCGAGCGGCAAGCTCGCCTCGATCCGGGTACCCCCGTCGGGGGACGAGGTCACGCCGAGCTCGCCACCGAGCAGTTCCACGCGTTCGCGCATACCGACCAACCCTCGACTGGTGGGCGCGACGGCGGCGGGATCGAAACCGTGTCCGTCGTCGTCGACGACGACGCGGAGCGTGGAGCCACGGACGCCGACTTCGACCTGGACGTGCCCGGCGTCGGCGTGTCGAGCAACGTTGGTGAGCGCCTCTTGCACCAGGCGATAGCAGGTGCTCTCCACGGCCGCGTCGAGATCGGGGGGAACGTCGAGATCGAGGGTCACCCGGGTCTGCGTGGCCTCGGCGAGGTCGTCGGCGGCACGCTCGATCGCCTTGCATAGCCCGACGTCGTCGAGCACGGCGGGGCCGAGCTGGTTCACCGCGCGCCGGATCTCCTCGACCGTGTCGTCGACGAGCTTGCCGGTGCGCGCCGCGATCTCCTTCAAGCGGCGCGACCGGGGGTCGTCGGCGCCCTCCACGGCGTTCTCGATGAGCTGCAGGTGAATGCGGATCGCCGTCAGCGCCTGCCCGGCCGAATCGTGGAGCTCGCGGGCGATCCCGCGGCGCTCGGACTCCTGCATGACTACGGCACGCATCGAGATCTCCCGGAGGTTCTGCTCCTTCTCCCGGAGCTCGGCCAGGGCCTTGGTGAGCTCGGCCGAGCGCTCCTCGACCTGGTGCTCGAGGCTCTCGCTTTGGCGGGCGAGCGCGGCCTGGGAGTCCTCGAGCTGCTGCAGGAGCTCCTGGATGCGACGCTCGGCCCTCACCACCGCCCGCATGGGCAGGCCGTACATGAGCCCCCCCAAGAGCCCACCCAGGGCGCCGAACGCGAGAAACAGCAGCACCGCGTTGCGACGCAGGTCTTCTTTGGAGGCCGCCACCCAGACCGTCCCGACGGTCTCGTTGTTCACCTTGACCGGCATCGACTCCCAAAGGAGCGGTCGGTCGGCCACGTCTTCGAGCACCTGCTCGCGCGGTTGGTTGACGAGCCGCCCCGCGGCGTCGGTGAAGTCGATGCGCTCGATGCTCTCGTGCATCAGATAGCTCTGCAGATGCGCCACCAGCTTGACCGAGTCGTACTTCCATAGCTGGGGACGCTCTTGCGCGTCCTGTTTGATGACCTCGGTGACCTGGTGGGCCGTGGCGCGGGCCTGGACGCGAAGCTCGTTGCGCCCGAGCACGTAGAACGCCGACGGGGCCGAGATGCCGACCACCCCCATCAAGAGAATGGCCAGCGGCGCCAGTCGGGCGCCGAGATAGTCGCGCAACCGAACGCGAAAGCCGTGCTCGTCGGGTACGAACGGCACTCAGGGCTCCTCCCGAAGCGGAAGAGGTACGCACCCTGCGGCCGTGATGATCGCGCGTCCCTCGTCGGAGTGGACGAAGTCGATGAACGCCCGGGCCTCGCCGGTGGGGGGGCCGATGGTCACGAACGCGAAGTCCTTGAAGAACGGGTACTCGCCGGACACCACGGTCTCGAGGGTCGGCATCACGCCATCGATGGCCATCGCGCGGTAGGGCTCCTCGCGTTCGATCCCTCCGCTGCCGTGCAGGCCGATGGCCCCGGGCGTGCTGCCGAGCGCTTCTTGCATGGACGCGTCGTGGTACAGGACCCGCCACCGCCCCGCGCGGTAAGCCTCGGCGTTGATGGTGTCGAACTCCGGGAGCACGGTGGCCACCGCCTGATGCGAGGAATCCCCCTGCTCTCGCTGCAGCACGACGATCCGCGTCCCGTCGGACCACGCGGTCTTGTCCCCGCGAAAGATGTCGAGCAGCTCCTGTCGCGTCAGGCCCGGGTCGGGAACGTTCGCGTGGACGGCGACGATCACCGGCGCGCGGGCATAGGGGGTGGCGACCAGGCCGTGCGCGGCTTCGGACGCGGTCAGCGGACGCGAGATCAGAGCCACGTCGACGGCTCCGTCCAAAAGGGCACGGATGCCTCCGCCCGAGCCGATGCTGGTCTGCACCAGCGGTCGCTGCGAAACCCGGTTCGCGAAGCGGCCGGCGAGGGCGTTGGTGAGGGGCAAGTTGGAGCCCGAGCCCGCGAGTCGGAGCGCGTCGCCCCGACGCGGCTCGGAGACGGCGGGCGGCTCGGTGTAGTCGGCGCGCAAGAAGGGAGGAACCGGGCCGTCGTCGGATCCCACGACCACGGCGATGCCGATGGCCGAGCACACCCCGAGCACCGCGAACACCACGACCCACGGGGTGCGGGTCTCGTCTCGAGGCACGGACGAGGCCTCGGCTCGGATCGGCGCCACGGGTCAAACGGTGGCGCGTACCGAGCCCCGAAGCAAGCGCCCGGAAGTCGGCCCGAGCGCGCGCTCAGAATCCGAACTGCGCCTCCACCAAGAGGCCCCGGCCGGCTCCGTTGACGCTCGAGCCGTGGTAGCGGTACGCGGCGTCACCGACGTTCTCGAGCACCACCGAGAGCAACATCCACGGCTCGAGACGATAGCCGGCGCGCAGATCGAAGACGACGAAGCCGGGGGTGCCGCCCCGTGGGATCCGGCGATCGTCGGTGTCCTGCAGCGCCAGGCGATCCTGCAAGAGCGCCCAGCGGACGCTACCGATGGCGAAGAAGCCGAACGCGGGACGCCAACCGAGCTCGGCCGAGCCGTTCAGCGGCGGGATCCGGGACAGGGGCATGCGCGCGGGCTGATCGGGCGACATGGCCGCCACCGGGTTGGGTCCGTCCCCACGCGCCCAGGAGACGGCGGCGCGCACGTCGAGATCCCACGGCAAGTACACCCGGATGCCGCCGTCCGCACCGCGAATGACGGCCTTGCCGTCGAGGTTCACGAGCTGAAAGCGGGTCTGCGATGCGCCGCACCCCGGATCGCCCATCGGGCACTGCTCGACGGTGCGCGGAGCCCTCTGGATCATGTCCTCGACGGTGGTCTGGAATACGTAGGCGTCGACCTCGACGACGGGGTGCCGAATCTGCATGCCGCCCTCCAGCGACAACGACCGCTCGGGCCGCAGATCGGCGTTCTCGAACTGGAACCCCGGTCCCGTTTGCTGGCGCGAAGTGAGGTCGTCGAGGTTCGGCGCGCGGAAGCCTTGGTCGACGTTGAAGACGAAGGCCAGCCACGGCACCGCCTGCGCGACGATACCCCCACTGCCCACACCCGCCAGCCAGGTGCGGTCGACGGAAGCGGATTCGGAGTCGGGATCGCCGTCCGCCTCGGCGTGCACGGCCGCAAAGCGCCCCCCGCCGCGCAACCGTACGTGGTCGCCCAGCCGCGTCTGGAGCTCCGACCAGGCTCCGGAGGTGACGTAGTCGGCCTTGTCGAGGTACTGCCCGCGACTGAGCGGATCGGAGATGTCGACGTCGGTGTAGACGATCGACGCCCGACTGTGGATGCGGTCGAAATAGGCGTCGGCTCCGTAGGCGAGCGCGAGATCGAGCCACGGCGCGAGCTCGAAATCCTTGGTGCGCAGCCGCAACGCGGCCCCCACCGAATGCACGTCGTCAATGCCGTCGAGCAGGCTCGCCGACGGCGAGCCGCGCCGAAGCTCGCGATCCTCGTGCTGACGCTGGTAGCTCAGCACCACGCTCACGTCGCGGGCGGCCGCGGGTCCGTGACGGGTCTCGTACTTGCCGTAGGCGAGGGTGCGGAATTGCTCGTCGTACTTCAGACACTCGTCTTGGGGAGCGGTGGGCGGCGGGCACTTGTCGGTTCGCGGCGCGTCGTACTGACGGTAGTCGTAGTAGGCCAGCGTCCAACGGTGCCGCTTGGTGGGCTGCCACACCAGACGCGCGTCGGCGGTCAGCTCTCCGAAACCCGTGCCGCGCTGCGTCTTGTCGTCGTCCTCGAACACCGGGGGAACCTTCTGGGGCTCGCCGGTGGCGGGTTCGCGAACGCGCCCACCGCTGCGGAGCTGGCCGACGTCGCGGTAACCGACGCCCCCGAAGAAGCCGAGCTTGCCCTTGTGCGACAGATCGAGCTGCGCCCGGCCCCCCTTCTCCGCGTCGGCGGTGGAGGTGCGCGCGATGGCCCGCCCGTGCACGACGACCGGTCGGTCGCCCGTGTCCATGGAGGGCTCGATGGGCGTGCTCAGCAGCGCGCCACCGAGAGCATCCGAGCCGTAGCGCGTCGATGCGCTGCCGCGGATGACCTCGAGCTGCTGGATCGTGCGCGCATCGATGGTGAAGAAGTACTGGTTGGGCCCCTGGCGGAACGTGCTGTTGTTGAGGCGAACGCCGTCGAAGAACATCACCGTCTGTTGCCCGGTCAAGCCGCGCACGTAGGGCGAGGCCTGGACGTGCGCGGTCTGCT
>CAZYSW010000262.1:0-8157 GCA_964650105.1 uncultured Nannocystaceae bacterium | reverse complement strand
CCGCGATCGCGGGCCTGCCGAACCTCTCGTCGGTCGCGCGCGACCACCGGATCGTCCCGTCGATCGCCGATAGCACCATCACACGCGAACGCTCGGATCCACCGTCGACCACCGTGAGGGCGACCCAGTCCTCGGCGGCCGCGATGCCGGTGATCGCCTCTCCGGGCAGCGGCGCTCGCCACAGCACGTCGCCACGCTCTCGTAAGAGCGCGACGAGTTGCTGTCCCGCGATCGGGTACGAACAGCGCGCGAAGACGCAGCCGGATGGGCGACGGGATCCAGGCGGACCGACCAAAGGACGCGCGCGGCCACCGGATCCATCGCCCGAAGGCCGTCGCGCTCCACCAGCACGACCAGCGGCGCTGCACGTCGAGCCCGCGACGGGCCGCGCCAACCGTCGGTCGCCTCGACCATGCTGCCGTGCGATGGTCCGTCATGCAGGACCCGTGCACACCCAGCGGGAAGGCACGCCAGCAGGCAAGCCCCGCGTCGAGGAGCTGCACGATCGCCTCGGCGCTCTGTGGGCGCTCGTCGTCCACCAATGCCCGGAGCCGGTGCGCGAGGGCCTCGACGGCCCGCGAGCGCCCCGGTGCATCGGCGGATGCCTCCATCGGGGCGAAAAGCGCGAACACGAGCGCGCCCCACGGCACCCCAGCACGACACCGCGGGTGGACCATGTCCCCGTCATCGGCCCATCGAGAGATGTCCTTGAGGTCGTCGTGCGGGCCGAGCCGGTCGCTTTGACGCAGGCGCTTCGGACCGTGCTCGGTTTCGTCACGCGACGCAACCAAGGTGGTGCGAGATCGCCTCTCGTTTTGTTTCGCATGCCCGTGCCGACGGGCCCCCCGTGCTATGTTCGCAACCCTCGAACATGACGCGCACGACGACGATCCTCGCCTGGATACTCCTTCTCACGGCAGCGTGCGGGTCCTCCAGTTCCGCAAACGACGGGAGCGGGGGCGGAAGCGAAAGCGAGACCGACGACAGCTCACCGACCAGTGGTTTTACGGGGAGCACGGGGAGCACGGGGCCCTCGACCTCCGATCCCGAGACCGGGACCACCGAGAGCCCCTCGACCACGGGCGAAGAACCCGACGCGTGCCGCTCGAGCAGCGAGTGCGGAGACGGGATGGTGTGCGTGGCGTCCTACGATGGGTCGATGGGTCCCTACGGGTGCTCGGCGGACTGCGTCGCGAACGAGGACACCACGCGGTGGTGCTCGGACGACGCGGCGTGCTGCAGCCCCGGAGCGACCTGCAATGCGCTGGGGCTGTGCGTGGGCGGCGAATCCGACTCCTCGGGGACGGAGAGCGACACCGACTCCTCGGGGACGGAGAGCGACACCGACAGCACGACCGGGAACACCGATTCCGATTCCGATTCCACCACCGGCACCGGCTCCACCACGTGGGACACCGATTTCACCACCGGTTTCGACACGGACACCACGACGGGCTCGGGCACCACCACGGGCACGGACACGGACGCCACCACGGGAGGCGCGACCTCGGGTGGCACCTAGGGCATCGGACGCGACCGGCACACCGCCGAGAATCCGGGCTCCCACCGGCGATCAGAGCTGCCCGATGAACCGGCGGAAATAGACGTTGCGGGAGGTCAAGTTGCCGCCGTTCCAGACCACGATGGGCTCGTCGGCGCCCCGAATCACGATGTCGGGCTCCTCCTGATTGCCAGTCGTGGTTTCGTTTGCGATGAACTCGACGCCGTTCGCCGCTCCGGTACCGTGGTACCGCTGCGCGAAAATCCCCGTTACGTTGCCGTCGTTGGGGGTCTGCCAGACCACCACGAAGTCCCCGGCGGCATTCATGGCGACCTGCGGTCGATTCTGTGCACCCAGCGTCGTCGTGTTGACCTGAAACTCACCGCCCTGGGCGGTTCCGTTGCCGCTGTAGCGGCGAGCATAGATGCCGGTGCTGCTGCCGTCTTGACCGCTGCTGGTCCACGCGATCACGTAGTCGCCGTCGGCATCCCGCGCGACGGACGGCTCGCCCTGGTCTTCGGCCGTCGTGACGTTCACCAGGACCTCGCTGCCCAGCGTGGCTCCGTTGGCATCGAAGCGTTGGGCTCGAATGTCGGTGCCGTCGGCGACCAGGGCGGCCTGCGACTGCCAGGCCACGACGAAGTTCCCCGCGAGATCCATGGCCACCGAGGGGAGGACCTGCGAACCGCTGGTGGTGGTGTTGACCGCGATCTCCCCGCCCTGGGCCGCACCCGCGGCGTTGTAGCGCTGACACCGGATGTCGGCGTCACCGACCGGCGCACTGTCCCAGCAAATCACGAAGGCGCCGCCGTCCTCCATGGCCGCCGACGGGCGCCGCTGGGCTCCCTCGGTGACGGTGTTGACGCGGAACTCGTTGCCCACGGCCGCTCCGGCCTGATTGAAGCGCTGGGCGTAGATGCCCGTTCCGCTGCCGTCCTGACCCGTCGATTGCCACGCGATCACGAACCCGTCGTTGCCCGCCGCGACGGTCGGGAACTGCTGGTCGTCGGTCGTCGTGGTGTTGACCTGGATCTCGCTTCCCACGGGGTTGGCGTTCGCATCGTAGACCTGTGCGAACACCCCGCGGCCGCTGCCGTCCTGCGCGGGATGGCCGACGGGCGAGCTGGTCCACACCACGACGAAGAAATCCCCGTCGGGCGCCGCCGCGACGGCCGGCTGGGTCTGGAAGTCGAGCGCGTAGGTGTTCGCCTGGACCTCGCCCTCCGGCGAACACGGCTGAGGACAGCTCCCCTGGCAGTCGACGCCGCCCTCGTCACCGTTTTGAACACCGTCGTTGCAGCTCGGCGCCTGGCAGACGTTGAAGGTGCAGACGCCCGAAGCGCAGTCACCGGCATCCTCGCACACGTCGCCGCTGCCGCAGGTCGCTCCGCAACTGCCCCCGCAATCGGTGTCCGTCTCGTCACCGTTCCCGACGCCGTCGTCGCACGTCGGCAGGGCGCAGATCATGTTCTGCAGGTCGCATACACCTTCGACGCAGTCGCTCCCGTCCTCGCAGCCCTCCCCCGGCTCGCAAGTGGCTCCGCAAGCGCCTCCGCAGTCGGTGTCGGTCTCGCTTCCGTTGTGCATGTCGTCGAAACAGTCGGGCGCAGAACAGACGTTGAACTCGCAAACGCCTTCGACACAGTCGCCGGCGTCCTGGCAATCGTCTCCCACGCCACAGGTCGCTCCGCAGCTTCCACCGCAGTCGACGTCCGTCTCGTCGCCGTTGAGCACTCCGTCGCCGCACGTGGCTGCGGCACAAAACCCGTTGAGGCAAACGTCCATGACGCAGTCGTGGTCGTTTGCACAGCCCTGTCCGGTTCCGCAGTCGTCGCAGTTGGGCCCGCCGCAGTCGATGTCGGTCTCGTTGCCGTTCTGCACCCCGTCGTCGCACGTCGGCGACGCACACACGCCGTCCTGGCACGACAGGCTCTGACAATCGTCGCCGGTCCGGCCGTCGGCACCGTTGGGGCAGTTCGGACAACTCCCGCCGCAGTCGATGTCGGTCTCGCTGCCGTTTTGCACCCAGTCGTCGCACGCCGGCACGGCGCACGTGTGCGTGTCGGGATCGCAGACCCCGGCGACGCAATCTGAGCCCACCTGGCACGAGCTCCCCGCGTCGCATGCGGCGCAATCGGGGCCCCCACAGTCCACGTCCGTCTCCCCGGTGTCCTGAACGCCGTTGTTGCACGCGGCCGGCAAGCACCGCGGTGCATCACAGAAGAACCCGTCGTCGCAGTCGCCGTCGTCGCGACACCCCGTCTCGGGGCAGGCGTTCGGACACGGTCCCCCGCAGTCGACCCCTCCTTCGCTTCCGTTGTGGACTCCGTCGTAGCAGCTCGGCGCCTGGCAGACCCCGTCGTCGCAGACCAGCGAGGTGCAGTCGTCGGTTCCCATGCACCCCTGGCCCGGACCGCACGGTTCACACGTCGGGCCGCCGCAGTCGACGTCCGTCTCGTCCTCGTCCTGGATCCCGTTGTCGCACCCCACCCCGGGAGTGCCCGACGAACCCGACCCATCCAGGGTGCCTCCCCCGCTGGAGTCCGGGTCGAGCGAGGTGGTGCCGGTTCCGGTGTTGCCGTCCGTGTCGACGCCGGTGGTCGCGTCGCTGGTGCTGCCGACCGAAGTGTCGCCTCCACACCCCAGGGGTAGCGCTGCCGGAAGCAGGAACAGAGACAGCCGCGCAGACAAGCTCATCCGATGCATCGTGATCTCCCGTTGGCCCGGGCCCCGCCCCCGCGCCGCGTGTGGACCGAATTGCAGGAACAATTACTGGATTTTCAGAGTGTACTCCACAGGTTCGTCATCGCTGGCCCTCCGTGCGGCGAAAGTGGAGGACCCTGATGTGGGGCGATCTCGGTGCCCAGCCGTCGCGCGAGATCGCGCTTCCCCTCGGCCCGCACATCTCGACGGTCGAGATCGCTCGGAACCCGGCGGACAAGCATGTTTGGAAGCAATGGAAGTTGCCCCTCCCACCGCGACCGTGAGCGGCGTTCCAGGGGCACGCGGCGCTCGTCGAACGAATTTCTGGGAATTCGAGGACGTCCGGCCCGTTCGATGCCGGCCAACCCGATCCTCGGGACATAGGCTTTTTTGAATTCTTGGTTGCTTGCTCACCAAGGTTTCAGATAATGAAGGCCGGGGCCAGGAGGCCCCACCGTGAACACGGGTCCCGGGGGGGAAGGACAGGTTCAAATGAAACGCCTTGATCCGCGACTGGCAGCGTTGCTGTGCTGCTCGATCTCCGTTGCCGCCTGTGGCGACGATTCCACTGTCCATGCCAGCGCCGACGGATCCGCGTCGGCCACGGACTCCTCGGGCATCAGCGACTCGGCTTCGGCGTCGGCGAGCGACACCGACAGTGCCGGGGACGCGACCCACGACAGCGGGGCGATGAGCGCGTCGCAAGGGTCGATGAGCGCAACGACCGGAACCGAGTCGGAGTCCGACTCGAACTCTCAGGGTTCCGTGGACGACACCGGCTCGAGCAGCGATACCGACTCGTCCTCGGCCACCGACAGCGACTCCGACAGTGCCGGGACGGACACCGACGACGGTCCGGGACCCGAGCCCAACGAGTTCCCGGGCTTCGATCAGGGGTTCTGCGACGAGCCCGGAGCCCTCAAGTGGTGCTACACCGGTGCGCCGACGACCCACAACGTGGGCATCTGCCACCCGGGCGTCCAGGAGTGCATCGCCATCGATCTCGATCTCGGTCAGTGGGGTCCGTGCGAAGACGAGCAGACGCCCCAGATCGAGGTGTGCGACGGCCTCGACAACGATTGCGATGGGCAGACCGACGAAGATCAGGGCGTCACCAACTGCGGCCTGGGTTTGTGCAACCACAACGAGCCCAACTGCGTCGATGGACACCCCAACGACTGCGATCCGTTCCAGGGGGCCGAGCCGGAAGTCTGCGACGGGCTGGACAACGACTGCGACGGGGACATCGACGAGGGGCTCGGCGACAACACGATCTCCTGTGGGCTCGGCGTATGCGAGCACGACGTCACCGCCTGCGTGGACGGCGAGGAGCCGACGTGCGATCCGTTCGAAGGTGCCACCACCGAGGTGTGTGACGGGCTGGACAACGACTGCGACGGCGAAACCGACGAAGACCTCCCCGATCTGCACTGCGGCCTCGGTCAGTGCGAGCACGACGTGCCGAGTTGCATCGGCGGCGTCCCCCAGCAGTGCGATCCCTTCCAAGGAGCGACGACCGAGATCTGCGACGGAATCGACAACGACTGCGACGGGCTCATCGACGAGGATCAGGGGGTGTGGGTCTGCGGCCAGTTCGAGTGCCAGGTCGTCGTTCCTCGGTGCATCGACGGCGTCCCACAAGGACCCGAGACGTGCGTGCCCGAGCCCGGTGGTCCGGAGATCTGCGGCGACGGGGTGGACAACAACTGCGACGGCGAGGCCCCGCCGTGCGCCGAAGGGTTCCTGGTGGGGCTCGACAGCACCAGCCGCCCCATCGACGTCATCTGGGCGGTCGACTCGTCGGGCTCCATGTCGCAAGAGATGGCGACCGTCGAGGCCGAGATCAACGATTTCGCCGACACTCTGGATGCGGCGGCCGGCACGAACTCACTGCACCTCATTGCGGATCGCGGCCACGGTACGTTCAACATCTGCGTCGCGCCTCCGCTGGGTGGCAACAACTGTGCAGACAACCCGCCGAGATTCTATCAGTACGACACCAACGGCACCTCCGAGTCGATGGTCCACAGCTCCAATGCACTCGGCCGTACGATGCAACAGCAGCCGGTTTGGGGGCCCCGCCTGCAGCCGAACTCGCACATGGCCTTCATCGTCACCACCGACGACGACGGTGACGACCCCTTGTGGGTCAGCCCCCAAGACCCGGAATGGACCGACGACTGCACCAGCCCGTTGTTCATCACCAACAATACCACGAGCAATCACTGCCGGTGGCAAGGCACCGACGGCAACAACTACACCTCGTTGGCCTACGACCACAACGGCTATCGCGGCTTCATCAGCTTCATGGAGAACTTCTACCCGAACCACGCGCCGGACACCGACTGGAGCTACTACTCCATCATCGGCAACACCGGAACGACCGTGCTCACCGGGATCAACGACCAGTACGAGTTCAACAACTGCAACACGTCGGTGGAGAATGGCGACGAGTACGTCAAGCTCTCTCTGTACACCAACCGACAGGACAGCATGATCTCGATCTGCCAGGCCAATTGGGATCTCACGGGGCTCGCCCAGTCCATCGCGGCCTCCGTCCCCAACGACACCTACGTCCTGGAGGGCAGCCCGCCGGGGACTTGCCTGCTCATCGATCCCACCACCATCGTCGTCACCGTGAACGGCATTCCCATGAGCCCGGCCGACTGGACCTATGACGCGCCGTCTTGCACGCTGACGATCGTGAACAACGTGCCGACCATCGGCGACAACGTCGTCATCCAGTACGAGAACTTCTGATTTCCGGACGCGGAGAAGACATCATGACGATCGAACACGATTCGTGGTTCGGCGGACGCCATGCGCGTCGTGGTCCCCTCCTCGTCGCGGTCGCGACGATGGCGCTGACGGGCCTGGGTGCCTGCAATCCGCAGTCCGCCCCGGGCGGGGACGAGACGGAGAGCGGCGGCGGCGACGGGATCGTCTCCATCGGCGGAAGCGACGAAACGGCGTCCACCGGCGGCAACGACTCGCTCGACACCTTCGACCCGGACGAGTCCGGCTCGACCTCGGGTGGGCCCGGCCTGGGCCTCAATTGCACGGAGATCGACTTCGTCTTCGTGGTGGACAACTCCTCGAGCATGGCCGACGAACAGCAGCACCTCGTCGATGCGGTGCCCGGGTTCGTCGAGGCCATGCAGACCGCGTTGCCGACCGTGCAGGGCTTTCGAGTAGGGGTCACCGACACGGACACCTATCCGGGACTCGGCGCCGAGACCCCCCTGGACGGTTGCCCCGACACCGCGGACTGCGAAAGCTGCGACTACACCCTGGGCGCATTCTTGTCGAAGCCCGCCAGCGCGGTGGACCCCGAGACGAGTTGCAACTTCTCCACCGGCACCAACTACATGGACGGGCAGAGCGAGACGTTCGCCGACGAGTTCGCGTGCGCCGCGATCGTGGGGACCGACGGAAACCCGGTGGAGCAGCAGGCCGCCGCGCTGGTCGAGGCCGTCTCGACGCCGCTCAACAAGGAAGGCAGCTGCAACGAGGGGTTCGTCCGCGACGAAGCGTTGCTCGTCTTTCTGCTGATCACGGACGAAGAGGATCGACACACCGATCCCCCCGCGCCCCAGGGCGGAAGCCAGGGCGACCCGCAGCGCTGGTACGACGCCGTGGTCGAGGCGAAGGACGGCAAGGCGACCAACGTCGTCGCCCTCGGCCTCCTCGGCGGGTCGCCCCGCTTCCCCGACTGCGAGGATCTCTCCCAGGGCAACGATGGCGCCGAGCAGAGCACGCGTCTGCAACAATTCATCCAGAAGTTCCCGACCCACTTCGTGGGCAGCGTCTGCAGCAACGGCTACGACGCCTTCTTCCGGGAAGCCCTGGAGAAGGTCGCCGAAGGCTGCATGAACTTCATCCCCTGACCCCCACCGGAGCTGGACCGGGACCCGGGGCTGGACCGGGACCCGGGGCTGGACCGGGACCCGGGG
>CAZYSW010000261.1:0-8226 GCA_964650105.1 uncultured Nannocystaceae bacterium | reverse complement strand
TCGATCAGGCGGCCCCCAACGCCTACTGGACCGACATCTCCGGCAACAGCTACGCCCAGGCCCTCCAAGAAGCCCTCGAAGTCATCGAAGGCTCCTGCGAAGGCTTCATTCCCCCCGCCGGCTGAGGCCACGCGCACTCGGGCCTCGTTTCTTGCGCACGACGAGTTCGGGCTTCGTATCGCGACGCTTCTGTCGCTTCATGCGCGCGAGCGCTTCAGGACTCGATGCAGGTGGACGCTCGTGGTCGCTCAAGCTGCCTTCTCTACCCGCTTCAGGTGGCTTCGAACGAAGCGGAGGAAGCGGGGTGGAAACCGAAGCGTGCAGTTGTCCGAAGTTGCCCGCGCCAGGAATCCGCGGGTTGCTCTGGCCGACAAGAGTTCGAGATCGGAGTCGGCGAGGAATTCGGCCAGCGGCGCACGGTCCACTCGCAACGGCCACTCCGACACGGAAGCCGAACATCGAGTACCGTCCACGTTGTACGCGGCCTTCGGCCACGGTCTTCCTCGTGGGAGAGCTACGTCACCTGTCGCATCGTACTCGCCGGGTTGTACGAGACGCTCGCCCAGCCATCGGACGACATCGACCGTGACAGCGTTTCCGACTAGCGTCCAGCGGTAGCCACGCCGTGACACAGATTCAGCGGGAGCCGTCCAGTCGGCGTCCAAGCCCTGCATACGTTCTGCGTCGTTGATGTGTGGCTTCACTACACGGCCGTCGGGCATCGCAACGGCGGGGCGGAGGGAATGCCTACCGTCGATCCGCCTTTGAGCGTCGGGACAGCATCATACGCCCAGCCCAGGCCACGGACTCCCTCGGTCCAGTACAACCCGCACGCGGCACCTCGCCAGCTCTCTTTGGGTGGTTCGCTGGGCTCTCCAGCATCGCCGGAAAGGATGACGTCACGAGGGTCGCCATCGAGAGACGCGACAAGGTAGACACGGCGCCGTCGTTGAGGCACTCCGAAGGACCGAGAGTCGAGGACACGGTACGCCCAGCGGTAACCGAGCTTCTCGAACTCGCGAACGATGAAGTCCATCGCCTTCCCACGGGCGAGTTGCAGCATGAACGGTACGTTTTCTACGATCACCCAGGGGATCGGACGGGCTCTCAGTATCCGGAACACCTGCCGAACGAGGCCCGAATTGTTGCCGTCTATCCCTGCTGTCAGGCCCGCTTGGGAAAGATTCGTGCAGGGAAATCCCGCGGTGACGAGGCTGACCTCGTTCGGGATGGCCTTCGGATCGTCGGCCAGAGTCTTGATGTCCCTGACGAGCGTAGTTCCGGGACGTCGATGGGTACCGGGCCTGTGCGAGGGCCAGGGGGCGACGCAAGCGGGAGCGCGTCGCCCTCGCTTCGGCATCCCTCGCGAACGTGGGAGACTCGGCGTCACGCCACGGCTCCGGACTCCAGACGGAGCGAGCAGCGAAACTGAAAGATGGACGCTCGCCCGTGGCGCACTCGGTCATGATCAAGAAAGTCGCATTCACCATGTACCCGGTCCGCGATGTCGCCCGGGCGCGCAAGTTCTACGAGGAGACGCTCGGCCTCGAGGTCGGCATGGCGGGAGGGCAGGGCGACATGCACTGGGTCGAGTACGACCTTCCCGGCGGCGGATGCCTGGCCCTCACCAACACGACGGGCCACGACCCTAGCGCCAAGGCGGGTGGAACCATCGCGCTGGAGGTGGACGATCTCGATCGACTCGTCGAGACGCTCCGCGGCAAGGGCGTCACCTTTCAAAGCGACATCATCCGCGGCCCCCGATGCCGCACGGTCGTCTGCCTCGATTCGGAGGGCAACGCCCTGCTCCTGCACCAGCTCGACCCCCGAAAACCCGCATAGCGCACCCCCACCGGCCTTGGCGGATCCTCGGGTCGAGCCGCATCGTCAACGGTCGGTGCGGCGCAGGACGTTGTAGACGGCCTGTCCGGTGGCGATGGGGGGTGCAGGCTCGCCTGCGTCGGGGAGACCGGCGGAGTACACGTGCATGCGCGTGACCGCGACGCGGTTGTCCATGCGCACGATCTCGGCCGTGCACCACAGATCGAACGGTCCGCCCGGTCGCAGGTAGTCGACGCGCAGGTCGACCGTGCTCACGCGGTCGTCGGGGTGGGTCAGCATCGAGAAGCACGCGGCGCCCCCTGCCGTGTCGACCAGCATCGACGTCACACCCCCGTGCACCGCGGGCCGGCTGGGGTCGCCGACCAGGTCGTCGCGCCACGGACAACGGATCACGCACCGCCCCCGAACGATCGACTCCACGCGCAGACCCAACAATCGGTTGAACGGGATCCCCCGCTCGAACCATGTCACCAACGTGTCGCGGTGCTCGGGCGCGAGCGCCTCGGACGTCGCCGCATCGAACGCGCTCATCGTCGACCCTCCAGACGATCGCGACACCATCGCGCGCCCTCGGTGTCGCCCCGGACCTCGAGCACGCGAGCCAGCCGTTCGAGGTGGCGCCGCGAGAGCTCCAGGCGATCGCGATGCGCTCGAAACTCGTCGAGGAGCTTGGCTGCCATGGGGTTCATGCCTCCTTCGAGGGCATACCGCACCGCGTCGCCGACCGCGACGACGCCGTTCGCGTCCTGGCCCAGCGCAAAGCGGGCCCGCGCGACCGCAGCGAGCGCCGCCGGGCTGCGCGGATGCTCGCGACCCAGGGCGAGCGCCTGATCCAGCGCCCGCCGGGGATCGTCTCCGAGCAGCGCCTCGATGTCCTCGACCCGGCGCAGGAGCTCGCTGTGAAACACCGGGGGCCCGCTCTCGCCGCGTTGCTGCGCCACCAGAGCCGAGGCCACGGTGAGGGCTTGCTGAGGCGAGAGCCCCTCGATGTGCCCGACCGACAGCCCCTCGACGCCACGTCGGCTCCGCGCCGCCATGCTCCCCAACAGCACCGCCGACAAGCCTCCGGCCATCGCCAGACCGACGACCGCACCGACGACGCCGCCGACCCCCCAGCCCGCGAACGTCGCCAACGCCGTACCGACCACCATCGCGAGCGCGGCGTACGGCGAGAGGGAGGCGCCTGCCATGGGCGACGTCGATGGTACCAGACGGGTCCATCGACGCGCGGGGGTGGGGGAGGGCACCATGGCCCCGGCATGTCCCTCATCCTCCGTCCGGCCACGGTCGACGACGCACCCGTCCTTCATCGGTTCATCTGCGAGCTCGCCACCTACGAGCGCGAGCCGGATGCGGTCGTCGCCACCGTCGAGGGCCTCGCCGAGCAGCTCGCCCAACGGCCCCCGCCGTTCGAGTGCCTGGTCGCCGAGCTCGGCGCAGGCGAGCCGGTCGGCTTCGCGCTCTACTTTCACAACTACTCGACCTGGCGCGGACGCCGGGGCCTGTATCTCGAGGATCTCTACGTGACCCCGAGCGCGCGCCGCCGAGGCGTGGGCAAGGCCTTGCTCGTGGCCCTCGCCCAGATCGCGCACGAGCGAGGATGCGCCCGCATGGAATGGTCGGTGCTCGACTGGAACGAGCCCGCCATCGCGTTCTACCGATCGCTGGGGGCGGTGCCGATGTCCGAGTGGACGGTCTTTCGCCTCGACGAGGCGGGGATCGCCAGGCTGGCCGATCCGGACGGTGGGGATCGACGCGCGTCAGGGCCGTGATGCGGTCGCCGCCTCGACGCCTCGCAGCCGCAGCTCGATCTCGAATTTCCCGTCCTCGACGGAAATCGGGTCCCCCGACACGCCATCCTTCGGATGCAGGACGCCGCGGAACGTACCGCGCAACGTCTTGCCCTCGAAGGACTCGAGCACGACCTCGTTCTTGCCCGCGACGGTGTCCATCGGGCGCGTCTCCCAGACCTTGCCCCCGGCCGGCATGAAGCGGATCGCGATCTGGTCGGCATTCTTGCGCCGGGGCTCGGCGGGCAAGGTGGCCGGCAGCTCGATCGTTCCGAGATCCACCGGGGTGAGCGTCAACCGCAAGGACGGAAACGGAGCCTCGCCCGCGTTGCCGGACAGCGTCACGCGAGCGATGTCCTTGTCGGGGATCACCACCGCGGCGTTCATGCCGTACGGCAGGGTGTCGAAGTGCATGACCTCGCCGTGGATCTTCGCCGTCATGCTACCCGCCGCCCGCCGCTTGTGGGCCTTGCCCGGGCCCATCAGATCCTGGGGGCTGTGATCGGGAGCCGGGATCCGCTCCGGGTTCAGGCGCTCCACCTTGGCCGGAAGCGTCTTGCCGTCGTCCTCGACGCTGCCGTCTCCCGTACAGCCGGCCCACAGCAACATCGACGAGATGTACGCAACGAGTGGTCGCATGTCGGGTCTCCGCGTCCGAGGATATCGCGGCCCGGTGCCTCCGTGGCGTCTGGCCGCCTCGATGCTGCGGGGCGTGCTCGCGTCGGCACACACGGGCTTCGTGTCGAACGCGGTTGCGAGGGCGTCACCGCGTGGTCGACTGGAGCGTGGAGCGCAAGCGTGCCGCGCGGAGGAACGAGCCGATGAAGAACACCTATGGGCGACTTGGAGAGCGACTGGGAGTCCGCGCTCGCAAAAGGGGCCGGCTGGATCGTCTGAACGTGTCCAGGTGGTCGATGGAGCGGGCCGGCATGCGGGGGTCGATCGTCACCCGGGTCACCCTCGCCTTCGCCGGAGGCATCGGGACCGGCGCCGCCCTCATGTACTTCCTCGATCCTGACCGTGGGGCGCGTCGGCGGGCCCTGGCCCGCGACAAGGTGATCCACGTCGCCCACAAGGAGCGCGAGTTTCTGGCCAAGAGCGCCCGCGACGTGCAGCACCGCGGCATCGGGTTGCTCGCGCGCCTTCGTCGTCCCAGCCCCGATGTCTCCGACGAGGTCCTCGTGGCCCGCGTGCGCGCCGAGCTGGGCCGCCACGTGTCCCATCCCAGCTCCATCGAGGTCGAGGCCAACGACGGCGTCGTCACGCTGAGCGGACCGGTGTTGCGCGACGAGGCCGGTGGCCTGATCCGGAGCACCCGGCGGATCCCGGGCGTGAAGCGCGTCGAGGATCGGCTCGAGCGCCACGTTCGAGGCGATCGAGTCCCCGGCCTGCAAGGCGAGGGACACATCCCCCGGCCGGTCTATCGGCGCGAGCACCTGCCGCCCGCGATTCGTCTGGTGATGAGCGGCGTGGGCCTCGCGGCCGGCTCGTACGGCCTGATGCGCAAAGGCTCGCTCGGCGCGGCGCTGGTCGTCAGTGGAGGCGCCGCCTTGTTGCGCGCCGCGACCAACCTGCCGCTGCGCAAGGTGTTCGGCCTCGCCGACGACCCCGAGGTCGTGACCATCCAAAAGACCATCACCGTCCACGCGTCGATCCAGGAGGTCTACGAGCTGTGGTCGCGCATCGAGAACGTGGCCAAGTTCATGGAGCACGTCGAGCGCGTCAGGGTCGAGGACAACGGCCGCATCTCGCACTGGCGCGTCCGCGGGCCGGGAGGCACCCGGCTCACCTGGGACGCAGAGCTCATCGAGAACGTTCCGTGCGAGCGCTTGAGCTGGCGAACCATCGGCGGGAACACGCAACACACCGGGACGATCCGGTTCGAGGCCATCGACTCCCAGACCACCCGGGTTCACATGAGAATGGCCTACAATCCGCCGGCCGGCGCCGTGGGACACTCGATCGCGGCCCTCTTGGGACGAGACCCCAAACGCGCCCTCGACGAAGACATGCTGCGCATGAAGTCCTTGCTCGAGGACGGCAAGACCGTGATCCGCGGCCGCACCGTGATGCTCGACCAGATGCACTGACCTCCTCGTACCGTTGCCACCCGGCGAGGCGCGCGACTGCCCGTGCGTCTCGCCGTCTTTCGTGGGCGCGCGCCGTCGATGAACGCGGGCGCACGAGACGACGGTGCAGGTCGTCTCGTCGCCGTTCGCGGCCCCGCGGCAGCTCGCCACGATGTGGTCGACGTCCGTGAGGCGAGCTGGCCATGCTCGTTGCGACGAGCGGGTCGCACGACGCGTCGGCGGACGATCTCGAGATCGCCGACCGTGATCGTCGCGGGTCTCGACACGCAACGAGCTCCGCGCACGCGATGGCCTCGATTCGGCGATCGGAAGCTGAACGGTGTGAACACGCCGATTGGATGACCCGCCGTCTGGCCGGACGCCTTCGAGCTTTGGGCCCTTAGGGCCCACGGAACGCAGGTTTGCAGGCCGGAGCGGCTGGCATGGGCACTGCACCGGCGGCCCGTCGCGAGGCGACGGACGAGCGCCTTGCATCGCATCACAAGGAGCCAGTCAGTATGTCGACAGATGCACTCACTCCCAAGTGGCCGACGCTCGCGATGGCCGCTTCGTTCCTCGCGGTCACGGGATGCTCGACCACCGAAGACGTCGGGGCCCGGGAGGGCAAGGACGAGACGTCCGATCACGACGACGATCGGAATGGTACCCAGGGGGCGACGGTCCCCGAGGGCTACTCCCTTCGGTTGTTGACCTCGGGCCTGGACTTCCCGACCGCGATCGCCATCGACGACGACCGATTGTGGGTCGCGGAATCCGGGATCACCGGGACTCCCACCGTCAAGGCGATCGACGCGGATGGCAGCACCAACGTCATCCTCGACACCGGCGATCTGGGCGAGGGAGAGCTCCTCGCACCGCTGACGGACATCACGCTGGAGGCGGGACGCCTGTGGATCACCCACCGACAGGTGGGTGCCAACGGGTGGTTCGTCGGCGCCATCTCGGTGTTCGATCCCTCCGACCCGGTGGGCACCTTCCGGACGGTCCTGACCAACCTCCCCGCCGCCGGCGATCACAGCGTCAACGACCTGGCCCTGGGCGACGACGGCAAGCTCTACTTCGCGCTCGGTACCGCGACCAACACCGCGGTGGTCGGTCCCGACAACGAGCTGCTGACCGGATGGCTCGGGATGTTCCCCGACTTCCATGACTTCCCCGCCCTGGACATCCGCCTCGGCGGCGTGGAGTACGAGAGCTTCAATCCCCTCACCACGGCGCCCAGCGAGGCGATCACGGCGCCGTTCATGCCGTTCGACTCGGGCCCCGTCGACGCCGGCACGCCCGTGCGCGCACCGACGCCCGACGACCCCGTCGAAGGGGTCATCGCGGGCAACGGGACCGTCTATCGGTTCGATCCGCTCGCCGACGATCCCGCCCGGACGCTGGAGCTGGTGGCCTGGGGCCTGCGGAACCCCTTCGGGATCCGCTTCGACCCGATGGACGACGACATCCTGTACGTCACCAACAACGGGTCGGACATCCGTGGCGTCGGCGGCGAGGTCGCCGTGCCCGTCGGCGACGACGATCTGGTCGACGGCTTCGCCTCGATCGGCAATCGACCGGTGGCGAACGACTACGACGACCTCTTCGTCGTCGATCTCCTCGCCATGGGCGACGAGGGGAAGATGGGGGTCCCCTTCTACGGGTGGCCGGACTGGTTCCACGACCCCGGCTCGCTCCAGCCTCTACCGGTCACCGATCCGCTGTTCTGCAGCCCGATGGTCGACATCGACATCCCGTGTCCCGAGTTCGTGCTCGCCGAGGAGACCCGCGACGAGCTGAACCCACTGCGGGCCGCGGCGCAGTTCGAGCTCCACTCGTCGGCCAACAAGCTGGATGTCTCGACCAGCGAGGCATTCGGGCACGTGGGCGATCTGTTCGTGGCCGAGACCGGCTCCTTCGTGCCGACGAGCGGGGCCACACAGCTCGTCGGTTACAAGGTGGTGCGCGTCGACGGTGAATCGTTCGAGGTCACCGATTTCGTCACCACCGGCGACACCGTCGAGGAGATCTTCGATCCACAGAAGCTCAACAAGCCCATCGACGTGAAGTTCATGGGCCCGACGCTCCTCATCGTGGACTTCGGAATCTTCGAGCCGGGGCTCGGCCTCCAGCAGCCCGGCACCGGCAAGATTTGGGCGCTCTCGCCGAAGGTGGACGACGACAAGAAGGGAGACGACGACAAGGGAGACGACAAGAAAGGCGACGACAAGGGAGACGACAAGAAGGGAGACGACGACAAGGGAGACGACAAGAAGGGAGACGACAAGAAAGGCGACGACAAGGGAGACGACAAGAAAGGCGACGACAAGAAGGGAGACGACAAGGGAGGCGACGACAAGAAAGGCGACGACAAGGGAGGCGACGACAAGAAAGGCGACGACAAGAAAGGCGACGACAAGAAAGGCGTCCCCGGCCCGAAGGACGACAAAGGGGATGACGACCAAGGAGGCGTCCCCGGCCCGAAGGACGACAAAGGGGATGACGACCAAGGAGGCGTCCCC
>CAZYSW010000260.1:0-8228 GCA_964650105.1 uncultured Nannocystaceae bacterium | reverse complement strand
GAGCTGTCCGACCACCGCGAAGAACCGATCCTTCTCCGTGCCCGCGCCGATCTCCGTCTGCACGATCGCGGCGAGCTGAAAATCGATGACGTTGGAGGTCAACTCGTAGAGCGCCACCACCCCCGCGATGGCCAGGAGATAGCGCGAGCCGAGGGTGAGGCGTGCGCCCTCCAGCGCCGCCCACGTCCCGTCCCGAGCCCCCAAGGGCGCGCCCGGGCACGCCCCGCGCCGGTCGGCGTGGCGATCGACGTACAGGGTCAAGGCCGCGATCACCACCAGCGCACAGATGCACCCCAACAAGAGGACCGATCGACCCGCGGACTCGACCGACCCGCTCACCAAGGTGGCGCCGACGAAACCTCCGGTCACGCCCCCCAGCCCCACCAACCCGTAGAGTCGCTTGGCCTGTCCCGGGCCCATGATGTCGCTGGTGAAGGCCCAGAACGCGCCGACCATCACCGTGCTGAACACGTCGCCGAACAAGTACAGGGCCCAGGCGGCGACCGGCGTGGGGGAGCGCACCATCGCCGCCAACACCACGAGCGACACCGAGAAGAACCCGCACAGCGCCGAGAGCAACGTCGGCCGCCTCACCCGCCGGGCCAGGACGGTGAACACCGCCACCGCCACGAACGCCATCATCATGTTCGCGATCTTGCCGAGCTGCTCGAGCTCCGCCGGCTGAACGACCCACCCCAAGAGCTCGACGCCTCGCGTCTCGTACACCGCGAGGAACATTCCGCGCTTGATGGGCTTGAGGACCCAGAAGATCGCGACGATGGCGAAGAAGATGGTGGAGATGGCCAACGCCTCCGACCACTCCCCTTCGCGCACGTCGAACAGCTCCCGGCGCACGCGCGTCCACCGGGACCGTGCACCGGACGCGTCCGCGGTCATTCTCGCCACACTCCGATCACGCGGAGCGCACCGTCGCGGGGCCGCTGCGCCAGGTGGACCCAGACGGGGGGAAGCTCGTCGCCAGCGCGTCGGGACGCGAACGAGACCATCGTGTAGCCGTCGGGTCCCTCCGCCGGACGAACGCCACGCATGCAAAGCCGCCCGTCGGCGTCGGGCAGCAGTCGCACGGTGTCCCCCACCGGTTCCCCGTAGTAGTTCCACACGCGACCCCGATGGCGATCCGGCGCGAGGTCGGGGCCCAGGCGATGGCGCAACCACAGATCGTGGGTGCACACCGCGTACGATCCGTCCTCGTCCACCGCGATCTCGAAGTCTCCCAGCGGATTGACGCGCGACAAAAAGTGACGCGCCGCCTTCTTGCGCCGCTCGAGGAGGGCCCAGGTCACCCACGCGGCGGCGACCGGATCCACGTAGCGGGCGGCACGGACCGCCGCCTCGATGTGCGCAGGGGTCAGCGCCAGGAGGATCTTCGTGGCCCACAACGTGTCGAGGTCGTCCGCCCGCAGCATGGGCAGGTAGGGGGTGCGGGTCTTGAACCCCCCGGGGTCGTAGGCCTCGGGCTCGAACCGCCCCACGGCCGGAATCCCCGGCCCCTCCAGCCCCTCCCACGGCCGCTTCCACAGACCGAGGCTCAGCATCGACAGCGCGAACCACTTGCCGTCGACGTTGTGCGCGAGGCCGTCGTCCCAATCGGCCAGGGCGCTCGCCATCACCCCCAACGCCTTTCCGAAGTCCACCAGGTAGTGCATGACGAAGTGGTGGCCGGGACGGTCGGGGTCCTCCACCCACACGTCGAGTCGGTTGTCCTCCTTGACGTCGGTGTGTGCGAGCCATCCGAAGAAGACGCGTTGCCCCCGGAGATCCCGGCGGTCCTCGTGAGGAACGAGATCGTTGGGATCGTCCTTGCGCACGCCCTCCTGCGGGTAGCCCCCCAGGGGCGTGCCCGGGAGGAACTTGCTGATCAGGGCACGCATGGTGCCGTCGGGCCATACGTAGACGTCCCGGAGTCGACGGTCCACGTGCGATTCGGTGATGAGGTGTTCCTTGCCGAACGCGTCCTCGTACGTCGCGCCCTCCCCCACCACCAGATCCGATCGACGCAGCTCGATGACCTCGGCGGTCGGCACGTGGTAGCCGATGGCCCACAACAAGCGCTGCACGACGACCTCGGTGGGCACCTCCCGCTCGGGGTGTCGCACCTCGAACTTCAACACGAAGCGGGTGCCCGCCTCGTCGCGCACGACGAAGCCGGGGGCCCGACCGCCGGGCTTGCCCCGTTCGATGATCAGGCGCTTCGACGCGGGCAATCGATCGGGGTCGGGCCCCACCAGCACGTCCTGCGGCGTGACGAGGCCTCGGCCGACGCGGTTTTGGAACCAGGTCGAGTCGGGGACCTCCCCCAGGGCGTTGACGTTCGCCGCACGCCGGGGCGTGGGAACCTCGAGCGCACGCGTGGCGCGGCGCATCACCTGCTGGTCGCCGTACTCCAGCGTGCGACGGTAGGCCCGGGTGTGCGGGGGGCGAGGAACGTCCTGTCGGTCGTCCACCACCCACACCGGGTCGGCGTTCACGAAGCGCACGCCGCCGACGAGCCCCGTCGCGCAGCCCGACGAAAGCAGCGCAGCCGCCAAGACGATGTGATCAGAAGAAATCACGGATCGAGAAGGTGGGGCTGAACTGGAACTGCAAGAAGAACCCGCCGTCGATGGAGCTCGCGAGTTGGAGCCGCATCAAGAAGGCATCGAGCGTGTGCACCTCGAAGCCCCCGCCGTACCCCAGCCGCAGGTCCTTCCAACCCTCGGTGCCGATGGCTTGCGGCGATCGCCACACCCGGCCCACGTCGACGAACAGGTAGCCGGAAACGGTGCGGATGATGGGATAGAAGTACTCGGCCGTAACCACCCCCGAGACGCGGTCTCGGAATCGATCGCGGATGTAGCCGCGCAGGTAGTGTGGGCCTCCCAGCACCGGGAGCTCGGTGAACGGGATTCGCGAGAGAGCGCCGTGGACCATGTCGAAGCGCCCGCGCAGCCGAAGCACCCGGTCGCCCCGCCACAGATCGACGAAGCGCTGGACTTCCGCACCGGTTCGGACGAAGCGCGAGGGATCGCGCGCGACCCCCTCGGCGAACCCCGTCCACACCCGGAGCCGCCAACCGGCCGACGGCGTGGCCTTGGAGATGTGACGTCCTCGGTGCTCGAGGCGCTCGAACGAGAGCGCACCCTCGGTGTAGGCGTTGAGCAGGCCATCCGCATAGCCGGTGACGGTGCTCGGCGCGTACACGTCCGCCAGAGCACGATCTCCGTTCACCTGCTTGGGCCGCGAGAAGTCCGCCCACGTCCACGCGTGCGTGATCTGGAAGGTCGTCGTGGGCCCGAGGCGAAAGGCGATCCGGCCGCCCCAAACCGCGCGGTCCCGCCGGTAGCGGGTCGGAACCCCCGAGACCTGCGTCGCCGACAGCCGCGGATAGATCTGCGTCTGCGCGTCGATGCTCGCCTCGTCTCCGTTGCCGACCCCGTAGAACCTCAGGTTCGGCTGCGTCTCGTAGCGCCCCCGAAAATCGATCGCGACGCGATCCCCCAGCAGGTCGCCGAGGCCGAACTGCCCCTCGTAGATCTGGCGGTACAACCCGCCCCACGAGGCCCGAAGAAACACCCGCTCGCCGTGCCCGAACAGATCGCGATGCAGCAGCCGGACACCCGCATTCGCGCCGAATCCGGTCTCCACGAACAGCACGGGCCAGATGCCGAACGTCCGCGCGTCGTTGAACAGGATCTCGACCGCCCGCTTGCCCAGCGCCCACTCGTCGTACGCCCACAGACTCAGCCGAACCGGCGAGAACGCGAGCTCCAGCGCCCAACGCGGGATGAACAAGGCGCCCCGGGCGATCCACGCCGCGCGATACGGGTCGGCCCGGCGTGTCGCGATGCCGCTCGCATGCCCGGGTCGCGGCGCGCCCTGCCGGGCCTCGAGCGGCAACGGTGGAACCAATCGCGACGAACGACCGACACCTTCGTCGCCTCCCTCTTCGACCGGGAGCTCGCGTCGCCTTGCGGGTGGATGGGTCCCGGGCGACGTCGGCGAGGGCTCCGGGTTGCCCGCCACTTCGAAAGCGAGCGGGGGCTCGCCGGGCGCTGGTGGGGGCGAGACCGAGGACGGATCGGCCATGAAACGAATGCACGTCGCCGTCAACGCTCCGATGAGCTGAGAAGATGCGGACATCCTCGTCGAATCCGCACCCGTCCACCCTGCGCCCGGTCCTCCGTCCGTCAAGCGAAACCGGAGGGCCGTCCGGCCGTACATGGTGCCCCTCAAAAGGCGTGGTGAATCACGAAGTAGGTGGCGAACCCTTCCCGGCTGCGCGCAAGGTCGAGGCGGATGACCAAGAAGCGATCCCAGACCGCATAGATTCCGCCTCCACCGGAGACGTGCAGATCCCCCAGCCGGATGTGACCTTCGGGCATCACGGTGCCGGCGTCGACGAATGCCTTGAAGCCCGGCGTCAGCAGCCGACCGCGCAGGCGAAACGCGATGGGCTCGGCCCGAAGCTCCAGGCTGGCGTAGCCCTTGCGCTTGCCGATGAATCGGCGGCGCAGAAATCCGCGTCCCATGAACCGACCGCCGATCCCCTCTTGGGGCTCGAGCCCTCCCATCTCGCCCAGCGTCATCAACGGCACGTCGCCCGCCGCAGCGTCGAGCCGCAGCGTCTGGGCGATCACCAGGTTGGGGATGGCGATCTGGCGATAGAACCGCGTCGTCAGGCTCACCCGGGACCACGTGGTGCTCCCCCCTGCCCAGGGCCCGCCGAGCTCCACCGCGACGTCGTGAAAGGCCCCCCACTTGGGGTTGGCCTCCACGTCGCGGCTGTCCCACACCAGCCCCGCCACCCACGATCCGCGCCGCGTCTCGACGCGGTCGGGCGAAACCTCCTCGGCGAACAGCGTCTCGTCTTCGGGATCGAAACGATCCCAGCGGAAGCGGTAGCCGCCGAAGACGCGAAAGTACGCCGTGGACAGGCCCGGCCAACGGTCGGGCTCCAAAATCAGCAGGGGGTGCTGGTACACCAGGGACGGTCCCGTCGTCATCAACGAGACCCGAAAGAACTCCTGCTGCAGCGTCCGGGTCGGGATCGTCTCTTCGTTGGCGACGCCCAGGTACGGAAAGACGGGATCGTCGACGAACTCGAACGACAGCGTGAAGATTTCCTCGCGATCCAGCAGGTCGCGCAGCATCACGTCGAAGGTGTGCCGCTGCACCAGCCGGGTCGAGATGAGCAGCCCGAGATCCACCCGGGCCTTGCTCCACCGATACCCCGGGACCCGGTATGCGTAGCTCCCTCGCACGCCCAGGCCCACGCCCGTGCCGGGCTCGCTGCGCACCTGCGGGAGCACCACGAAGCGGTGGCGACGGAACGGCTTGTTCGGCTCCTTGGTGAGCCACCGGAGGATCGGTCCCGGCTCGCGTCGCGCGGGGGTGGACGCCGCGTCGAGCTCGGGCGGCGGCCTCGCGGCCGCAGGCATCGGGAGCATCCCCAGCACTCCCAACCAAAACGATGCCGCCTTCACCACGGCATCGCCACCGTGCAATCGGCAAGGCCCGAGGCAACCTTCCGGTCGCTCCGATCTTCGTCGGCTCACCGGTGACCGCGTCCGGGCCGCCCACCTGACGGGGCGAGCCCCGATGCTAGCTTGCTGCGAGATGGACGCCGTCGGCCGCCCAGGTGGGTCGCGCGACCGCACTGCGACCACCCGGAGACAGGATGCTCGCGCAAGCTGGGTGGACGAGAGTCGGGCCCTCGTCACCGATCTCGCAGAGTGGCTCGAGCTTCGGGTCACACATTTGCAGCTCCAGGTCCAGACGCGAGTGGAGCGAACGCTCGCGGCGTTCGTGGTGCGCTTCACGATCGCTGGGCTGGCCATCGGAGCGATGCTGTTCGGCCTGGCCGCGGTGGCGCTGGTCGTGGGCCGCTGGACCGGATTTCCCTCGGCAGGCTTTCTGCTCGTGGCGCTGCTCCTTTCGGTGGCGGCGCTGGGGGTGTGGTTGTTTCGCCATCGCCTGGCCCTGCGCGAGCCGACGGCCGAGGTCACCGTCGCGTCGTCGGAGGCCGCATCGGATCGGCAGCCCGTCACCCCGTCCCCTTCGAGAAGCGAGCTCGCGACGCCCCGGGTCGAGCGCGACGCGGCGGCCCGGCGCCTGGAGGCGCCAGGGAAAACGACCCCATGAGGCTGCAGCTCAACCTCGAGCAGATCGAGCGAAAGCTCAGGGACAAGGAACGCACGATCGCGATGCGGCTCGATCGGCTGCTTCGCCCCCGCCGCAGGTCCGCATCGCCCGGGCGCCCCGGGCCCGGCCGGGGGTCGCCGCCCTGGTCTCGCTCGTTGCTCGTCGGCGGCGCGGGCCTGGTCTTGCTCGGCGCGCTCGAGCGTCCCCCCCCGTCGCGCTCGCCTGCGATGCTGCACGTGTCCAAGGGACGCCTCGCCTTGTTCGTGGGGGTGACCTTCCTCGCCTACGTGGCGGCTCGTCACCTGGCCGAAAAGCGGGCGGTCCTGGTGGCACCGCGCACCTCCTCCCCCCCCGCCGGAGCGCCCCCGTGAGGGCACGCCGGCTGCTCGTCGGGCTCGTCGGCGTATCGGGCCTGGTGGCCTGCGCCCGCCCGTCGATCAAGGAGCTGGGAGGCGCCCGGTACCGCATCGACGACATCGAGATCGAGGGCAACGAGGCGCTCGACGACGCCGAAATCCTCGAGCACCTCAACCTCGGCGAGACCACCTGGTTTCCCCTTCCCGACAAGCGGTACTACTTCGAGGGATTCGTTCCCGTCGACATCGAACGGATCGAGGAGCTGTATCGAGCGCACGGATACTACGACGCGAAGGTGGTCCGTTTCGAGCCGCGTTTTCAGCCCCGCAAGGACGTCGTGGATCTCGTCTTTCACGTCGAGGAAGGGCCGCCCACCCTCGTCACGGAGATCCGCCACCATTGGCCGGCAGGTTGGCCCCGATCCCCCGACGGCGTGGTCCGTCCCGAGGAGATCGAGCCCGAAGACGGATTGAAGGTCGGCGCGCCCTACGACCTCGAAGAGATGACCGCGTCCGAAGCGACGATGCGGGCGGCCCTGCAAAAGCGCGGCTTCGCATTCGCGGACGTCGCCTCCGTGGCGCAGGTCGACCGCGACGCCCGGCGAGCCGAGGTGGATTTCTACATCGTCCCCGGCCCGTTCGTGCGCATCAAGGACGTGGAATTCGTGGGGCTGCACGACGTCCCCGAGAAACTGGTGCGCGCGGAGGTGGAGGGCTTCATCGGCCGGCCGTGGTCTCCCACGCGAATCCGCCGGCTGGAGGAAGCCGTCCACGCAACGGGCGCCTTCAGCTCGGTGACCTCCAGCATCGGGGATCCCGACGGCGACGAGGTGACCGTCACCGTCCGCGTGATGGAGGCCCGCCCGCAGTCGGTGAGGTTGGGCGTCGGGTTGGGCCTGGAGGTCAACCGGTGGGAGCAGTACTTCGCCGCGCGCTACGGCCACCAGAACCTGTTTCGCAACCTCACCAAGCTCGACCTGCGCGTGCGCGCCGGCTACGCCGAGGTCCCGACGCTGTTTCGCCTCGAAGACCACGGGCCCATCCTCTTGTTCGAACCACGCATCGCGAAGAAGGGCCTGCTCGAAAAACACCTGGTGTGGACGGCGGAACCGGCGTTCGAGCTGGGCGTCCAGGAGGGCTACCAGTTCTGGAGCCCCCGCCTCCGCCTGGGCGTGTCGCGATTCTTCACCCGCTTCTTCCAGCTCGGTCTCGCCCACGCCTTCCACTACTACGACTTCTTCAACGTCTCGCCCACGTTGGATCGCAGCGAATCGGTCCTGAGCCTGGACTTTCGCGACCCGTACACCCTGAGCTTCGTCGAGTTGGAAGCGAACCTCTTCCTCACCGACCAGCTCGTCGACCCGAACAACGGCGTCGTCCTGCTCAACCGCTGGGCCGTCGCGGGCGGCATCTTCGGGGGGCAGTTCGACTACCACAAGTTCATTCCCGACCTGCGCATGTATTGGACGCCCCTGAAGAACCGCCTGCAACTCTCTGCCCGGCTGACGACCGGCATCATCATCCCGTTCGGCGACGAGCCGGGCGCTCCCATCACCGAGCGGTTCTATCTGGGCGGGTCCAACTCCGTGCGTGGCTTCGGCCTGCGTCGACTGTCCCCGTTCGTGGTCGACTGCAATCGATCGGGCGACTGCGATCGCATCCCGGTGGGTGGCGAGTCCATGGTTTACGGCAGCTTCGAAACGCGGGTCCGGATCTGGAAGGACCTGTGGG
>CAZYSW010000259.1:1617-8283 GCA_964650105.1 uncultured Nannocystaceae bacterium | reverse complement strand
GGGCGAGCACCACGAGCGCGTAGTAGGCGGTGAGATGGACCGCGGCGAAGGCGGCGGCCTCGGGGATCGAGAATCCGCGGGGGAGGTCGAACACCTGGCGTCGCGGGACGACGACCTCGCCGGCATAGCCACCAAAGCGCGTGACCGCGAGCACGGGACGCCCCACGTCGAGGTCGTCGACGCCTTCGCCGACGCGCAGGACGGTCCCAGCGACCTCGAACCCCGGCGTGATGGGCCATCCCACGTACTCGCGCGCCGACTTGTATAGCCCCATCCGCACCACGCAATCGGCGTAGTTCACCCCGCAGGCGTCCACGCGGACGAGCACCTCGCCGGGGCCGACGGGTGGACGCGAATGATGCTCGATCTCCAGGCGCGCATACCCGCCGGGCTTGTGGATGACGACCTTCTGCAAGGCCCTCATCCTAACCGCTCGGCTGGCCGCGCCCCAAAGGCCGAGGCGCCGATCAGCGGTACGGGGTGGACCGGCACGAGAGCAGCGCCACCTCGAACCGCCGGAGGTCGGCGATGGCCTGCATCAGCGCCTCGGTCACCCGGTGGCCGTCGGGGACCTCCGGGAAGATCGAGGCGTCCCACACGTCGTCGGTCCGGTCGAACACGCCCGGCTGCCACATCACCGAGCGCAGCGGACGAGGGTCGAGGCCCAGGTGGCGCAGAAGCGACTGCTCGCCCGCATCGAGGCGGCGAAACGAGCACAACCAATGCCAAAGGGCCCGGCGCGCGTCGGCGAGGGCGTTGTCGTAGTCGGCGAGTCGCTCGCGCATACGCCACGGCAGCTCGCGGACGCCGCTGCGCTGCAGGCGGGCCAGCGGCGTTTGCAGCACCAGCCGCACGGTGCGCGCTCCCACTGTGAGGGCCGCGAGGTTGGGGCTCAGGTGCTCGACGTCCAGCGGAAGATGGACGTCGGTCTGAGCGAGGCGACGGGCCAACGCCTGCCGCCGCCGGTGGTCGCGACGGGCACGCTCCAGCAAATAGGTCGCACCGGCGCCCGTCGTCGTCGTCAACAAGGTGATGACCAGATCCACGGGTCCGCGTTTCGCCCTCCCCGCCAAGTGTAGGGCCCCACTTCGACCCGAGCCACGAAGAACGTCCCAATCCTGGGGAAACGAGCATCGGGGGACCGACCGCCGGTCCCGCGTGCATGCTTCGGCGAACGCCCCCGACACCGCACCGGCACGGAGGAGATCCGTCGCGTCGTCTCGGAGACCGAGGTCCGTGACGAACGTCGCGGATCCCGGGCAGGCCGTCCGTGGTCCCCGGCGGGGCGTGAGACGCATCCTCGAGACGGTGTCGTCCGGCGGCCCGCGGCCACGAAACGCCCGCGACAATCCGCCGACTCGGGGTATCGTGGACCCAGACCAGGGCATGAGCGCTTGCGCACCACGCCCCCTCGAAGGGCTCCGCGTGCTGGAGCTCGGCCAGCTCCTCGCGGGACCGTTCTGCGGGTACATGCTGGCGGGATTCGGCGCGGAGGTGATCAAGGTCGAGCCCCCGGGGACCGGCGATCCGCTCCGTCGCTGGCGCAAGCTGTGGGGGGACACCTCGCTGTGGTGGCGGTCGCTCTCCCGCGACAAGCGGAGCATCACCTGCGATCTCCGGCAGCCCGAAGGCCGCGACCTCGTGCGGCGCCTCGTCGCTCGAGGCATCGACGTCCTCATCGAGAACTTCCGACCGGGTCGCATGGAGGCATGGGGCCTCGGATACGAGGCGCTCGCAGCCATGCAACCGAAGCTGGTGATGGTCAGGATCTCGGGCTACGGCCAGACCGGACCCATGGCGCAGCGCCCCGGCTTCGCGAACGTCGCCGAGGCGTTCGGCGGCCTCCGGCACGTGACCGGTGAGCCCGGGCGCCCGCCCGTTCGAACGGGGATCAGCCTGGGCGATTCGTTGGCGGGTCTGCACGCGGCCTACGCCACGCTGGCCGCGGTGTACGAACGCGACGTGCGGGGCTCGGGTCGCGGTCAGGTCGTCGACGTCGCGCTCTACGAGTCGGTCTTCAACATGATGGAGAGCCTGGTGCCCGAGTACGACCTGCTCGGCGTCGTGCGGCAGCCCAGCGGCGGCGCCGTGCCGGGAATCGTGCCCAGCAACACCTACCCGTGCGTCGATGGACAGGTCGTGATCGGAGCGAACGCCGACCGCCTGTTCGCGAACCTGATGCGCGTGATCGGGCGCCCCGATCTCGCCGAGGATCCTCGCTTGCGACACAACGACGGTCGCTCCGAGCACGCCGACGAGATCGACGAGGCGATCGCCGCCTACACGCGCACCCGCACGCGGGACGAGGTCCTCGCGGTGCTGGAAGCAGCCGAGGTCCCCAGCGGCCCCATCTACGACGCCGCCGACATCGCCCGAGATCCCCACTACGCCGCTCGCGGCATGCTCGTCCCGATGGAGCTCCCCGACGGCACCACCGTCCGCATGCCCGCCGTCGTCCCCCGCCTCTCCCGAACCCCCCCGCGCAGCGAATGGGTCGGCCCCGAGCTCGGCGAACACAACGACGAAATCTACGGCACGCTCCTGGGCCTCCCCCCGAGCACCCTCGCCGACCTCCGCACCCGCGGCATCATCTGACCGCCTTCCCGGTTCCAGGTCCAGGTCCAGGTCCAGTTCCAGTTCCAGCTCCAGTTCCAGGTCCTGTTCCTGTTCCTGTTCCAGGGTCCGGGTCCGGGTCCAGGTCCAGGTTCCGGGTTCGGGTTTCGGGCTTTCCGTTGCTTCGGGTTTTCGGTGGCGGTTTGGTGTGGGAAACTGTCGAAGTGCGGTTCAGGCTTCTCGGCCTCGTCGTCGTCGTCGCGGCGTGCGAGGACGGCTCGGGCGTCGTGGGCGAGATGGCGGAGTCGATCCCCGACATCGAGCACTGCGACTCCGTCGCCTCGTGGAACGACGAGGACGTGGCCATGGAGGACGCGTTGTCGTCCCTCCTCGCGGCGCGCCGAGATCGAGGGGCCGACTGCGGCTCGGCGGGGTTTTTCGGTCCCGCTCCCGCGCTGAGGCCGTCGGGAGCGCTGCGGTGCGCGGCGCGGCGACACGTGCTCGACATGGCCGTTCGCAACTTCCTCGGCCACGAAGATCCCGACGGGCTGCGTGTCACCGATCGCGTTCGCGCGGTCGACTACGCGTTCGCCGACGTCGCCGAGACCATCGCGGCCGCCGACATCGAGCCCGCGCGGGTGCTCGACGAGGTGTGGTTGAGCCGAGCGGGATCTTGCGCGACCTTGATGGCCGCGGAGTACACCGACGTGGGGGTCGGCTACCTCGGTGGTGTGTCGGAGACCTATGGCGGCCTTTGGACCGTCGTCGTGGCGGTCCCGGCCCCGCCCTGACCGCGGCCGCGCGCCCGCTCGGGGCCGACGAAGCCGCTGCCCTCCCCTCCACGCCGTTGCGGTTGCCGTAACAAGGGCAACGGACCGATCACGTCGCCACGATTGCCACCTGCAACTTCCACACGCTCCATCACGCTCGAGGCCGTGCCACCACCAAAGGGCGCCGGGCCGAACACACCGCATCGATTCGATCGACGAATGCTTGAGAAGGGCGTGTCCGCGCCCCCATACTGGATGCCATGTTGGGCCCTTCGCCGCTCCCCCCCGCGGCGGATGGTGGACGTGTCGTTCATTCGCGCATCACCACCCGCGTTCTCGCTCTTCTCTTGGGACTCGCGCCTGCTGCGGGTTGCTACACGGGCATCGATGACGGTCGACGGCATCCGTGGGCAGGGCCGGGCAGCAGCGACGACGTGGGCGAAGACGGAGGGTCCGACGACGACGGTTCGAACGATGGAGCCGACGGCTCGGGCGGCAGCGAGCCGGGCAGTGGGGGTGGAAACGACGGCGGAAGCTCGGCCGACGACGGAGGCACCAGCGGGGCGGGCGACGACGGCGGCGGCTCGGCGGGCGACGACGGCGGCGGCTCGGCGGGCGACGACGGCGGCGGCTCGGCGGGGGATCCCGGTGACGGCGGAGGGCTGGACGACGGTGGCGACTCGGCAGGCGACGACGGCGGCGGCCAGTCCGACGTGCCCGACAACGCGTACTGCCAGGAGGTGTCCGACTGGAATCCGCAGTGGGCCGCGCTGGAGGAGGAGATCCTCGTCCTTGTGAACCAGGTTCGTGCCACCGGCTACGACTGCGATTCCAAGGGGAAGTTCGGCCCCGCGCCGGCGCTCACCATGCACCCGGCCCTTCGCTGCTCCGCACGCAAGCACTCGCTCGACATGTACGAGCGCGACTTCTTCGATCACGTCAACCCGTCCGGCGAGTCGCCCTGGGTCCGCATGCAGCAGGCCGGCTACGCCTACACCAACGCGGGCGAGAACATCGCGGGCGGCAACCAAACCGCGCAAGGCACCATGAACCAGTGGCTGCAAAGCGATGGGCACTGCGCCAATCTCATGAACCCGGCGTTCGAGCACCTCGGTGTCGGGTTCTATCCGGGCGGCCCGTACGGAACCTCGTGCACGCAGAACTTCGGCGCCCAGTGAGGCGGCCAAAGCTCCGCGCCGCCGCAACGGGACGGACCGACGCGCTTTGACGGCGGGCGAGGGTTCCTGGAGACTCGCCCGGGTGCGCTCCTCGAACCGGCCTCGAACCGCCGCCGCCCCACGTTTCCTCGCAGGTGCGCTCGCGGCGCTACTCGGGACCTCGAGCTGCGTCATCGACGAGCTCCGTGACGACGACGTCGGCGATGCACCGGCTTGCGAGGCGGCGCGTCGGTGGCCCGAGACGTTCGGCGCTCGCGAAGACGTGCTCTTCGAAGAGATCGTCGAGCTGCGACGACGCGGCGGAACGTGTGGGGACGCCAAGCTCAACCCGCTCCCGACGATCGAGATCAGCCCCGAGCTCCGTTGTGCCGCTCGTCTTCACGCCACGCATCTCGCGGAGGCGGGAACCCTCTCGCACGAGGGCCGCGACGGGAGCTCACCCCTCCATCGCGTCACGTTGGCCGGCTACGACGGCGTCCCGATCCACGAGCTCCTCGCGGGAGACTTCGACGATCCATTGGAGGTGCTCCAAGCCTGGCGAGACCATCCCGAGACGTGTCGGGTGTTCCACGACTCCCGCGTCGACGAGGTCGGGATCGGCCACGCCGAGTCCGCCTCGGGAGACGCCGCGGCCTGGGTCCTCCTCACCGGAGAGCGGCGCGAGTAGACGACCGCCGGGTTCATGAGCCACCTCGACCCACTCCACGCGCTGGCCCGCGTCCATGGCCTCGAACTCGGCTACACGGACATCGAAGGGCGGCACCAGGCGGCGCCGGTCGAGACCATCATGCGGGTCCTCTCGGCGCTGGACGTCCCCATCGACGATCCGGCCCAGGCGGCCGAGCGGCTGACGGAAGCTCGCCTCGAACACTGGCGCCGTCGCGTCGATCCGGTGTGCGTGGCGTGGGACGGCGGAGGAACGCTCGTCCTCCGCCGGCCCGCGCGGAGCTCGACCGATCGGTACCGCATCACGGTCACCGATGCGGACGGGTGGTCCGAGACGACCGAGGGCTCGCTCGGCGATCGCCCCACCCTCGAAACCTGCGAGGTCGCCGGGGAGACCTTCGTCGCCCATACGCTGCCGCTGCCCCCGCGCCTTCCATCGGGCTATCTCGACCTGCGGATCGAGCTCGACGACCCGGCCGAGGTGCTCGAGAGCCTGGTGCTGAGCGCACCGCGGCGCGTCTACCTGCCCGCAGGAGGAAGCGACGAACGCGTGTGGGGCGTGTTTCTCCCCCTGTACGCGCTGCACACCGAACGAAGCCTGGGCACCGCGGACTTCACCGATCTCGGCAGTGTCATCGACTGGGTCGCCGACCGGGGGGGCAGCGTGGTCGGAACGCTGCCGCTCTTGGCCGCCTTCCTCCGCGAGCCGTGCGAGCCGAGCCCCTACGCCCCCGCCAGTCGCCTGGCGTGGAACGAGCTGTATCTCGACGTGGAGGAGATCCCGGAGGTCGTCGGATGCGAGGAGGCGCGCCGATTGCTGGGCGATCCCGACGTTCGTCGTGCATTCGCGCAGCTGCGCGATGCCGAGCATCTGGATCACGCCGCTGCGATGGCCCTCAAACGGCGGATCCTCGAGCCCGCCTCCGAGCACGCCCACGCCACTGAACGCAGCCGGCGCCTGCTCGAGGCCTTCGCGGCGGAGCGTCCGGAGCTGGTCGACTATGCCCGTTTCCGCGCCGTCGCCGAGCGTCGGGCGAGCCCCTGGCCCACGTGGCCCGATCGGCTGCGGGAGGGGATCGTCGCCGAGGGTGATTTCGACCCCCGAGCCTTTCGCTACCACCTGTTCGTGCAATGGAACGCGCACCGGCAACTGTCCGCGCTCGCCCACCGGGCGCGCAAGGCCGGGCTGGGCCTGTATCTCGATCTCCCCATCGGCGTTCACGGCGACGGCTACGACACCTGGCGGCACACCGACGTCTTCGCGCGACGGCTCGACTCGGGGGCACCTCCCGATTCGTTGTTCGCGGGCGGCCAGAACTGGGCGTTCCCTCCGCTTCACCCCCACGCGCTGCGAAAGCGACGGTACGAGCACTTCATCGCCGTCATCCGCAACCACCTGCGCTACGCCGGGATGCTTCGGATCGATCACGTCATGGGCCTTCACCGGATCTACGCGATCCCCCACGGGGCGCGGGCGACCGAGGGCAGCGGGTCGAGCA
>CAZYSW010000259.1:0-1607 GCA_964650105.1 uncultured Nannocystaceae bacterium | reverse complement strand
TCTCCTCAAGCCAGTCAAGCTGTCGGCCCGGTGCATCCGCTATCGCCCCGAGGAGATGTACGCGATCCTGTCGTTGGAGTCGCACCGCAGCAAGGCGCTGTTGCTCGGAGAGAACCTCGGAACGGTGCCCGAAGAGGTTTCGCGGGCGCTCGTCGAGCACGGCGTCCACGGGATGCACGTGCTGCAGTACGCGGTTCGCCCCGACCCGCAGGCGGCCCTTCCGGTTCCCAACGCGGGGGTCGTGGCCTCGCTCAACACCCACGACATGCCCCCCTTCGCCGCGTTTTGGCGAGGTTTGGACATCGACGAACGGCGTCGACTGGGGTGGATCGACGACCAGGAGGTGGCCGTCGAGCATGCTCGACGGGCGCAGCTACGCTCGGCGATGCGTTCCTACCTGCGCACCGGAACGGGCGCGACCCCCGAGCAGGACGTCGACGAGATGTTGCAGGCCTGCTTGGCTCATCTGGCGCGAAGTGATGCGCGCCTGCTGCTCGTCTCGCTCGAGGATCTCTGGAAGGAGACCCACGCTCAGAACGTGCCCGGCACCCATCGGGGGCACGCCAACTGGACGCACCGCACGCCGCATCGGTTCGAGACCTGGCGCGCGCTGCCGGACGTGGTGAGCGTGTTGCAAGCGGTCCATCGGGCACGACGCGGGGCCTCGGCCAAGGCGCGCGTTCGCTACGACGTGACGCGGCTGGGCGACGACGACCTGCACGCCTTCGCCGAGGGGACCCACGCCCGCCTCCATGATCTGCTCGGGGCCCACCCCATGGCGGTGGACGGGGAGGAGGGAACCTACTTCGCCGTGTGGGCTCCCCATGCGCGGTCGGTGTCGGTGATCGGGGACTTCAACCAGTGGGAACGCGGGCGCTGTCCCCTGCATCCTCGCTCGACCTCGGGCATCTGGGAAGGGTTCGTGACCGGCGTCGGCGTCGGCGACCTCTACAAGTTCCACGTGGAGGCGGCGGGGTTCGCTGCGGACAAGGCCGACCCGCTGGGCGCCGCGATGGAGCTGCCTCCCCGGACGGCGTCGGTGGTGGCCTCGACCGCGTACGCGTGGCACGACGAGGGCTGGATGGCCCGCCGTGCGTCACGGCAGGCGCTCGACGCCCCCATCTCCATCTACGAAGTGCACCTCGGCTCGTGGAGGCGGGTCCCCGAAGAGGGGGACCGCGTCCTCACCTACCGCGAGCTCGCACCACGCCTCGTCGAGCACGTCACCGCGCTGGACTTCACCCACGTCGAACTGATGCCGGTGATGGAGCACGCCTCGTACGGCTCGTGGGGCTACCAAGTGACCGGGGACTTCGCCCCGACGGCGCGATACGGCTCTCCCCGAGACTTGATGGCGTTGATCGACGCCCTGCACCAGGCCGACATCGGCGTGATCCTGGATTGGGTTCCATCCCACTTCGCCGGCGATCCGCACGGCTTGGCGTCGTTCGACGGCACCCCCTCGTACGAGCGCGCGGATCCTCGCCGAGACTCTCGTCCAGAGTGGCAGCGCTGCATCTTCGACTACGGGCGCGCCGAGGTGCGATCGTTCCTGTTCAGCAGCGCGGCGCATTGGCTCGACCGCTATCACGCCGACGGCCTCCGCG
>CAZYSW010000258.1:0-8313 GCA_964650105.1 uncultured Nannocystaceae bacterium | reverse complement strand
CCATCACCCACGCCTTCTTGTCGGTCTCCACGATGGTGCCCGAGACGTCGACGGGTGCGACCACCTGGAGGAGATCGAAGTGGTCGATGGTCGCCATACCCTCGGCGAACGCCGCCACGGCCGGTACGCCGGTCCCCGCCGACGTCGGGTGGCGTGGCTGCCATTTCAACGTGGTGCCGTTTTCGATGCCCACCACGTTGAACGCCGAGTAGTCGTTGGCGATGTTCGTGCCCCAGGCCGCCACGATGTAGAACTGACCCAGGGCGTGGTCGGGGATGAGCAGCGACGAGTCGTTGTGCGCCTGGGCCGAGATGGGCGAGTGCTGGTAGGCGACGACGGGGTAGTCGCTCTCGATCCGATACGCACCGCCGGTGCGGTGCAACGAGACGTCACCGGGTTGAAGCGGGGTAGTGAGCACGAACTCGTGGGTCTCGAGCGGTCCGATCTCGACGGGCGAACCCACGGGGGTCTCCACGCCGCCGGGGCTGGAGTAGAGCTGGACCATCACGCTCTGCGTCTCGGAGACGTTGCCCACGATCACCGAGGTCGGCTCCTCGATGTAGTTCTGCATCTTGTTGGCGTGGAAGCTGCAGCCCACGGTGCTCTGCGTGGCGAGTGCCTCGGCACACGTCTCGGGGATGCCTCCGTCACCGATGGGGCCGGGCGCGTCGGGCAAGACGCCGACGTCGAACACGGGACCGGTCCCGCCGTCGTCCAGGCTCGACGACATCCCCTCGTCGGTGCCCACGGAAGTCGCGCTGCCCATTCCCCCCGTCGTCGTGTCGAGCGCGGCCGTGTCGTCCTCGGTGGCCTCGGTGCCGACCGAGGCCACGGTCACCCCGGTGCTCGACGCCTGCTCGCGCATGCCCTCTTCGTTGCACCCCGCGCAAACCAGCACGAGGAGGTAGCTCGTTCGCCTCCGCATTCAGGTTCATCCCCCCGCCGGGAGCATACCCCGATCGACGAGGTTCGCGCTGCCCTGCACCGGGGTCGCGCGGAAAAGCCGACGAGGCCCGACCGCGCGGCGGTCCCCACTCGCCGTCGGCGTGCCGCGCCCGCGCGCGAAGCCTCCCGCGGCGGTGGACGCGAAGACGGCCGAAGCGCTGTGACATTCGTGTCGTGCTGGCCACTGGACCGCTCGCAACTGTCACGATGGACCGAAGCCGGCGGAGCCTTCGCCGTGCCCTCGGGCGTCGCAGGTCTCGAACACCACCGCGCGCCCGGGTTTGGCACACCCGCTGCTTTCCTCTTTTGGCAGGAGGTGTCGACCATGGAACTGCGCCGCTTCGAGACCCCCGGGATCGCTCACTACGCCTATCTGCTCGCCGACGGTGGCGAGGCCGCCGTGATCGATCCGCGCCGCGACGTCGACGAATACATCCGGGTGGCGCGGACGCTCGGCGTGCGCATCCGCTACGTGATCGAGACCCACCGGCAGGAGGACTTCGTGATGGGGGCGGCGCACCTGGCCGAACGCACGGGCGCGGCCATCGTGAACGGAGCGCACGAGCTGTTCGGACACGGCGACATCCGGCTCGCCGACGGCGACGCGATCGATCTGGGGCGGGCGAGGATTCGCGCCCTCCACACCCCGGGGCACACGCCCGAGAGCATGTCGTACGCGGTCTTCCCCCGCGAGGAGCTGTGGCAGGCGTGGGGCGTGTTCACCGGTGACGCCTTGTTCTTCGGGGACACCGGGCGCACCGATCTGAGCGACCCCGACCGCACCGAGGAGAACGCGGCGCTTCTGTACGAGATGATCCACCGCAAGATCGTTCCGCTGGGCGACGGCGCGCTGGTGTTTCCCGCCCACGGCCCGGGCTCGGTGTGCGGCAGCGGCATGGATCCGCGACCGATGTCCACGATCGGCGGCGAGCGGCAGTACAACGCGGTGCTCACGTCGAGTCAGGACGTGTTCGTGCGGCGCAAGGCCAGCGAGCGTCTGCCCCGACCGCCGTACTTCCGCACCATGGAGAAGGTGAACCTGCAGGGCGGGCTCGCCCCCGTGGGCAGCCCGGGCGAAGTCCCCTTGCTCACACCCGACGAGGTGGCCCAGGCGGCCAAGCACGCCGAGCTCCTCGATACGCGCGAGCCCGAGGCCTTCGCGGGGGGGCACATCGCCGGTGCCTATTCCATCTGGCTGGACGGGCTGGCGCCCTTCGCCGGGTGGATCGCCGAGCCCACCACGCCGATCGTGCTGATCCTCGAGCGCGACACCGACCTCGAAGCGGCCTATCTGCACCTGTCGCGCATCGGGCTCGACGGCGTGGAGGGGGCGCTCTTGGGGGGCTTCGACGCCTGGCGCACCAGCGGTCATCCCATCGAGACCTCCGGGATCATCACGCCGCACGAGCTCACGGCCCGGGCCGACATGCTGGAGGTCCTCGACGTTCGAGAGCCCGCGGCGTACGACGCCGGACACATCGCGGGCGCGCGTCACTGCTGGGTGGGTGACGTCGAGCGAGAGGTGGGCGCGCTCGAGCTCGATCACCGTCAGCCGGTGGTGGTGACCTGCGGCAGCGGGCATCGATCGGGGCTCGCGGCGAGCATGCTCTTGCGCCACGAGTTCCACGACGTGCGAAACCTGCTGGGCGGCATGACGGCCTGGCGCGAACTCGACCTGCCGTGGGAGCGCAAGGCGGCGTGAGGCCGACCGGGCGAGGCCCCCATGCGTCCGTCAGTGCTGATGGGCGGGGACCCAGGCGGTGGTGCGACCCGCGATGGTTTCGAAGCGGATCGGTCGGCCGTCGTGGGTGGTGGGGTTGCGTTCCCAACGGTGGTGGAAGAGCCAGTGGGCGGGGAACCGAGCCGGGTCGGCGTCGGCCTTCACCGCGCGAGTGATCACCTTGCGCAGCGCGGTGCGGAGACGTCCGACCTCGGCCTCGTCGAGGCTATCGACGGTCCGGCGGGGGTCGAGCCCGGCTTCGTGGAGCACCTCGTCGGCCACCCAGTTGCCGACACCCGCCGCGAAGCTCTGGTCGAGGAGCAGGGCCTTGAGGCTCGAGCGCCGGCCCTCCAGCGCGCGGCGAAATCCGGCGCGGTCGGGCATCTCGTCGAGGGGATCGAAGCCGAGCTCGCTCAGCGGGGGCTCGTGCAAGGGATCTCGGCGCAGACGCACGCGCCCGAAACGGCGGGCATTGGTGAACGCCAACGCGCCTTGGTCGTCGAGCTCGAGCACCAGCTTCCAGTGCGGTGGGGGCCACGTCGTGCGTGGCGATCGGCCGGCCCGCACCAGCTCCACCGCGGTCCCACTCGGCAAGACGATGGCGCCCGTCATCCCGAAGTGAAGCAACAGGTGGGGTGGACGCTCGAGCTCGAGCCACAGGTGCTTGCCCTTGCGATGCACCCCCACGATGCGGCGACCCGAGAGCGTTCGCTGCATCTTGCGGGGTCCCACCCCCGCGAACACGAGCGGGTCGTCGGCGACGCGAGCCTTGGCGATCACCCGTCCCTCGGCCACCGCCTCGGTGACCCTGCGCGCCCGCTCGACCTCCGGCAACTCAGGCACGTCGAAACGCCTCCGGCGACGCGGGCACGTCGACGCGCCTCGACCCGTGTCGGCCGCGCGCACGCGGGCCCGCAGCCGCCGGGACGCTGGCCTCGCGTCCTTTCCCCAAAAGGGGTCCGCGCGACGAGCCCGTCGCGCGGTCACGAGACGTCGCGCACCGTGGCCCGTCGCGCGAGCCGTCCTCGATCGATCGGAGGATCGCAGACCGTGCGGCGGTCGTGCGTGCCGTGGTCGCGACGATCCGTCGGTGGCGTGAACCGTGGCGTGGTGGGGATCCGATCATCGACAGGAGCGGTGTCGGAGGTGGGTGAGGAGGGTGGGGATGTCGCGGTGGCGGGATCGCGGGTCGGGACGCAGACCCCGGAGGACGGCGGCGACGATCGAAGGTGGGACCGTGGTGTCGGACGGTGGCGGGTCGACGCGGCCCGCGACGGTGGCCAGCCCGATGGCGTCGGTGGTGGGGCCGGAAAACGGAAGGCGACCCCAGAGCATCTCGTAGAGGGTCGCGCACAGGCTGAACTGATCGGCACGAGGATCGAGGGCGCGACCGAGGAGTTGCTCGGGGGAGGCGTAGCCGATGGTGCCCAGGGAGGCGCCGGTCCGCGTCAGCGGCTCGGCGAGCGTCGCGAGATCCTCGGCGCGGGTCCCGGGGAGCGCCTTGGCCAGCCCGAAGTCGACGAGCTTGGCGATGCCGGTGGGATCGATGAGCACGTTGTCGGGCTTGACGTCGCGGTGCAGGATGCCGCGCGCGTGGGCGGCGGCCAGCGCCTCGCCGATCGGCACCAAGAGCGCCACCACGTCGAGCCACGAGCGCCCCGCGGTCGGGTGCTCGCGCAAGGTGGGGCCTTCGACGTACTCCATGGCCACGTACAGGCCGTGGGTCCACGCGCCGGTCTCCTCGATGCGGACCACGTGGGGATGGTCGAGCTCCTGGAGGGCTCGGGCCTCGCGGCGTAGTCTCGCCGCCGCGATCTCGTCTCGAGCGACCAGGGTCTTCACCGCGAACAAGCGATCGCTGCGACGCGCCAGATGAACCGTGCCCATGCCTCCACGACCGAGGCGGCGCACGACCTCGTAGGGGCCGATCATGACGCGGGGCGGCGGGCTGCCGAACAGCCGCGAGCGGACCTCGGCCTGCAGGCGCTGCGCCTCGGGGCTGTCGTCGGGTGGGGGCGGGGGCAAGGCTCGCTTTTTGCGAGCACGCTCGTCTTCGTCCTCGGCAGCCACGGGATCTCAGGTCTTCGAGGGGGCCTGGTGAGCCGTGTCGGCCTGCAGCCAGGCATCGCGCAGGCCCTCGGCCCACGCGTCGAGGTCCGACAGCGTGCGCTGACAAAGGGACGGATCGGCGGCCACCTTGGCGATCTCCTGCTCGAGCAGGATCCGCGCCCGACGAAGTCGCGTGCGCACCGTGCCGTGCGGTTCGCCGAGGATCTCCGCGATGGAGGCGGAGGTCTGGTCCTCCCAGTAGAACAGCTCGAGCACGATCTGGAACTGCAGCGGGATCCGTCGCAGAGCCTCGAGCAGCACGCGTTGCTCGGCCGAAGCGGCCATGGCCGTCTGCGGTCCGGCGCCCAGATCGGCGACCGACGTGGAGCCGAGATCGACGTGCGCGCCGTCGCCGTGTCGGCGGGCATAGTGCTGCCGCAACAGGTTGTAGGCGATCCCGAAGATGTAGGAGCGGAAACGTTCCGGCTGCACGATGGCGTCGCGGCCCTGCAAGCAGGCGACGAACGTCTCCTGGATCAGGTCGGCCGGATCGCCGGCGACCTTGTTGGTGAAGAACCGAGCGACGCTCGGGTAGTATCGCTCGAACAGGGCCTCCCCCGCGGCTGCATCGCCCGCCCGCCACGCCTGCAGCAGCTCCGGATCCGTCGACACCGCGATCATCATAGCGGCTCGGCGAGCGCGATGGGGCACCATTGTCGGATGCACGCCGATCGACCGCGGGTCACGGGTCGGGATCGTCGAGCCAGGTGGTGATCCGCTCGACCAGGGGTGCCTCGTCGGGACCGGCTCGCCTGGCTTCGTCGAGGGCCTGGCGAGCGGTGGCCATCGCGGCTCGGCGTTGCGCATCGAGCCACTGCGCGCGCGCGACACCGAAGCGCGCGTCGGCGACGTCGCCCAGCGGGGCGTCGTTCGTCTCGCGGATGGCCAACGCGCGCGCGAAGTGTGCGCCCGCCTCGGTCGCCTCGCCGCGCGCGAACTCGAGCGAGCCCAGATTGGCCTGAGCCCGCGCGAGCTCGGGGTGGCTCGGGCCGTACACACCCTCGACGGCCGCGAGGGCCTGGCGGGCGGTGTCCACCGCCAGCGGGTGATCGAGCCCGCGTCGCACGACCGCCAGGTTGTGCAAGAGGCTGGCCTGCATCGCCTGCTGATCGGTGCGACCCTCGAGGATTGAGAGGGCACGCTCGAGCAGGGCATCGGCGCGCTCGAAGTCCTCCAGCGCGACCGCGGTGCCGGCGAGCGCGGCCAGCGAGGAGGCGACGTCGGGGTGGTCGGGGCCCTGCGTCGCCTCGCCGATGGCGAGCGCCCGCCGTTGGTGGGCATCGGCGAGGGCGTAGTCGCCTGCGTGCCACGCCACGGTGCCCAGGTTCTGCAGCACCGTCGCCACGTTGGGGTGGTTCTCGCCGAGCTGATCGCGCAACAGCGCGAGCGCCTCGTCGAACAGCGGCTCGGCGCGCTGCGGCTCGCCCCGCGTGACGAGCACGCCACCGAGGGTGTTCAGCGCGATGCCCAGTTGCACCGGATGGTCGCCTCGCCTTCGCAGCTCCGCGATGGCATCGACGAGCTCGCGCTCGGCCTCCTCGGCACGGCCGAACGCGAGGTGCACGGTGCTGACCTCGAGTGCCAGGCGGGTCCTTCGCGCGGGGTCGACCCCCGGGCGAGCCACCGCGGCGCGGGCGTGATGCGCCCACTGCATGCCGTCGTGGTCCCGATGCAGCGCGTAGCCGACCACGTACACCAGGTGAACGGCCGCAGCCGCGGCGATGTCGTCCGTCCCTGCGGCCAGCGCCTCGAAGTACGACGATTGCAGGATGCTCTCGGCGCGTGCGAGCTCGCCCGCGGCCTCGCGGGCGATGCCGGTCATCAGCCCCGCTTCGGCGCGAACCGGGGGATAGGGGATCGTCGTCGCGTCCTGCAGCATGGTCTCGGCCGCGGCCAGGGCCGCCTGCACGTGGCCGGCGTTCAACTCTGCCTCCACCCGGGCGATGGCGGCGCGAACGCTTTCGACGCGGCGCGCCGTCAGGGGGTCGGCGGGAGGCTCGACGGCGCGCGAAAAGAAGTCGACGTCCGCACAGGGCTCGGGCACCGGGAGGTCGGCCACCGCCTCGAGGGCATGATCGACGACGACGCGGTCCGCACGGCCGAGGATTTCCACCAGGGCCGCGAAGGCCTGTCGTCGGCGCGACAGGCAGGCGGTGCGGCGATCGAGCAGGGCAGGCGTGAGCTCGTGGCGGACCGCCGCCGCTTCGCAGGCATCGGCGTAGCCGTTCAGCCAGCGCCGTGCGTAACGGTCGAGCACGGTGATCACCTGCTCGGCGCGGGCCGACGAAGCTCGCGCCCCCGAACCCGCGAAGGCTTCGCGAATGTGCGTCCGACTGGCGTCGTTCCACGCGTCGGCGAGGTGCACGTCGAGATCGGTGCACGGCTCGACCCGAGGGCGTGCCGTCGGCCACCACGCCGAGAGCCCCACGATGGCGACGCAACCCAGACCCACGGTGGCCAGCCGTCGGTGGCGACGGGCGACGGGGTCGCGATCGAGCGCGTCGAGGAGCTCGTGCATCGATCCGAACCGCTGTTCGGGATCGGTCGACAGGCCGCGCAGGAGCACGGCGTGGACCCATGCCGGCACGTCGGCGGGCGGGGGCGGCTCGATGCGCCCCGACACCACTGCATCGGCCACCTCGATGCGGGTGCGGCCGGCGAACGGACGCCGCCCGTACAGGGCCTCGAACAGAGCCACGCAAAACGAGAACTGATCGGTGCGGGCGTTCAGGGGTGCCCCGAGGAACTGCTCGGGGGCCATGTAGGCCGGGGTTCCCGGCGCGACGCCGGCGCGGGTGATCTCGCGGATCGACGAGTCCGAAGCCATCGGGACGATCGCGGCCTCCGAACCAGGGGTGTCCGCCCGCGCCAGGCCGAAGTCGGCCACGCGGACGCGCCCGAACGCGCGTCGTGGCTCGGGGCGGCCGATCAACACGTTCTCGGGCTTGAAGTCTCGATGCACGAGACCCACCGCATGGGCGGCCGCCAGCCCGCGGCCGGCCTCGCGAAACACCGCCAGGACGTCTCGCCAACCTCGCCTGGCTTCGCCCAACCAACGTCGCAGCGTGGTGCCCTCGACCAGCTCCATGACCACGAACACACGGTCTTGGTGGACGCCGACCTCGTACACCGACACCACGTGGGGATCGGAGAGCTGCGCGAGGGCGCGGGCCTCTCGAGTGAGGCGTGCGCGTTGTCGTCGATGATCGTCCGACGGGGCGAGCACCTTGATCGCGACCCGCCGATCGAGTCGCGGATCGTAGGCCGCCACGACGGTGGCCATGCCGCCGGTCCCCAAGGGCTCGAGCACGACGTACCGCCCGATGCGTCGCCCGCCCGTACCGGACGCTGCGGGGCTGGACGGCGCATCGCCGGGCTGGGTCTCGGACGCTGCGCTTTCGCCGGAATCGGTGTCGATCTCCGGCACCGCGGGGCGCAGTTTGGTCCCGCAGCCGGCGCGACGCAAGGCGGCCGGTCGCCGTGGGCTACGGCGCCCGAACGCGCGCCGTCTAGGCCTGGCCGTCGGCTCGCCGCGAGGG
>CAZYSW010000257.1:0-8315 GCA_964650105.1 uncultured Nannocystaceae bacterium | reverse complement strand
ACCCGAGGAGGGTGGGGTCGTCGGCGAGGTCGAGGAGCTCGCGGCGGTTGAGGAGGCCGACGAGGCGCAAGCTGGTGGCCAGTGGGAGGTTCGGGTTGCGGACCAGCGCGCGGCGTACTCGAGGGCTCGTGCCCCAGCGTCGCGATCGGAGGACCAGCATCAGGACGGCGGGCGAGCTGCGCCGCGAAGTCGCGATGCGCAGAATGTCGCTTTCGGTGACGTGCGGGTTGGCGAGCAGGAGCTCGACCACGTCGGTGTGGGGGTCGAGCACGAGGCGTTCGAGCACGTCGCGTTGCCAGGAGCGAGCGAGTGCCTTGCGTTCGCCCAGCGTCAGCGGGCGCGTTCCGGGGACCAGCGGGCGGGGGGCGGCGGCCTGCTCGTCTTCGGTGTCCTCGTCGGTCAAGAGCAGCTCCTTGCAGGCGTGGAGCTGCAGGCTGTCGGCAGCCTCGAAGATCTGTCGCCGTCGGTCGTAGGAGAGGTACTCGCCGCTGGTGAGGTCGACGGCCGCCAGCAGGCTCACGTCGAACGGTGGCCCTCCGGCACGACCGGCGGTGGCGAGGGTGTCGAGCAGCCAGGCTGCGGTGGCCGGCGAGCAGGCGCCGACGATGTCGCCGAGCTTGGCGCGACGCATTCGACGATCGGGGAGCGCAGCCAGGCGACGCGCCACGTCGTGTGCGTCCAAAGGATCGAGCTCGGATCCGCGTCCGACGTCGCGTTCTTCGTCGCTCGTCACGCGAGCGTCATTGTTTCACAACCTGGCGGTACAGGTCCTCGAGCAGCGGGCGAGGGTCGGGCGTGCCCTTCAACGCCACGCTGGCGCCCACCAAGCCGAGGGCCAAAAGCACGAGCGCGGCCACGAGCCACGTTCCCAGGCCGCTCCTGGCCACCTCGGTCTCGTCGTCCGCAGACAGCCCGAGGTCGGTGTCGGAGTCCGCGTCCGCCTCGGCGGGCGCCGCTTCGTCGGCCACCGCGCCCGTGGGGACGGCACGCGTGGGAGGCGTGTGCGGCGGTCGTCGTGGGCTGGGCCGCTCCTCCACGGGCGGGGCCTTGTCGACCGGGGGGGCCTTCGCCGTGGCGGGGGCTTCCTCGGCGGGGCGATCGACTTCGACCGCGACCTCGTCGGTGTCCAGGGGGGCTTGCGGTACGCCGGGCTGTGGGCGCGCATCGTCGCGCTCGGCCGGCGTGGGGGCCTCGACCGGGGGGGGCTCGCCGGGCGGAGGGGGGAGCGGGCCGACGACGGTCTTGCCCGAGCGCGCGGCAGGGCGGGGACGCTCGGCGGCCGGCGCCGTCGCGGGCTGACGCATCGGCAGGGGGGCGGGCTCGGCAGGCTCGGGGGCGACCGGGGGAGCCTGGCGTGCGGCCTCGGCGGGTGCCGCCGCCACGCGAGGCTGGGGTTCGGGTTCGGGCGCCGGCTCGGGCACCGGCTGGAGGTGCGGCGGCGTGGCGGCGGGCGCAGCCGCTGCGACCGCGTGTCCGCTCGACACCGCTGCCCAGTAGTCGCCGGCGTGGCGATACCCGCTCGCCATCCGCATGCCCTCCTCGACGAGGGCGGGATCGTTGGCGGCGGCGAAGTCGAGGATCATCCGGAACCCGCACGTCGGGCAGGCGATCTGGACCAACGCGGCGATCTGGTCGTCGGGAATCTCGAACGGACCGGAGCACTCGGGGCAGGCGACGATCATCAGAAATCGAGTCCCACGGAGAACGTGTACTGCTGCTGGAACTGGGAGTTGTCGGCCACGCCGCCGTCACCCTCCGAGGAGCCCGGTGGGATGAACATCGCCTCGAACCCCAGGCGCATCACGCTGAAGATCATGCGCGCGCCGAAGTGAGGGCGATGGCGGACGATCGCGCCCCGTTCCTTGAACACGAACTCGTTAGACGCACCTTGTCCCGGACACTCGTTGTAGCCGTCGGGAAACTCGTCGCAGTTGGGGCTGCCGTCCAGCACGGTGGACCGCGCGATGATGATGAGGGCCTCGTACCCGACGTAGGGCGTGAGGCTGAACGTCTTGCCGAGCCCGAACACGTGCGAAACCGTGATCGCCGGCGCGGCGGTCGTCATGTTGAAGTCCTTCGCGCCCAGGAGGCGAGCGAAGGTGCCCCGGATCGCAATCGATGGAATCGGCAGGTGGTGGAAGCCCTCGTGAAAGGCGATCTTCCCGTAGCCGAACATCGTCCACATGCGGCTGTCGAACAGGTGACGCGCGCCGCCGCCGACCTCCAGGCCCGGCCACAACCCCTTGCGTCCCACGAGCTGCACCGAAGGTGCGACGTTGTCCGCCTTGCCGTCGGTAGTGGCACGCCAGTACTCCTGCGTCCCGCCGATCGTGTTGATGTTGAAGTCGGCCGAGACGGCAAAGCCCGACAAGCCCAGCGAGTCGGCCGGATCGACGGGGCTGGGCGCCATCACGTTGCCGAGCTCCGAAGCGAGGCTCCGAAATCCGGCATCGTCTTGGGGCTGTCCACCGCGCGGGCCGAGAGGCGCCAGGTCGAGGTCGTACTTGCCGGCTTGGGCGGCGCTGGGCCACAGGCACGTGAGGAGTGCGGCGAGGCCCAGGACGTGCCGAAACCTTGGGTGCATGCGTGAGGGCTCCGAAGGTGAGCGGTCGGCGGAGCGTATCTTGCGCTAGCCTCGGGTGTCAAGGATCGGCGCCCGTCAACTGCCGAAGATCGCAACGAGATCGCCCCATCCCCGCCGTGCCCTGGCACCGCCACATTCCATTCGTGCCGAAACCATCGAACCGCCCCCGAGGGGCGGAGCCGCCGGGATCGGGCGGTCAGGTGTGTTGCTGTAGGCCGGGCATGATCGACCGACGATGCGCGCGGCCGGGCCTCGCCCGGCCGGGTCGACGGGGTGTGCCGCTTCACCCTCGCGCGACGAATGGAGCCCCCGCGAACATCAGGCCGGCCACACCCGGTCGCACCCACACGATGCGCGCCGGCAGGACGGCGACGCCACCATCGTCGCGATCGATGGCAAGCCAGACCCGTTCGCCCTCCTCGGGTGCGTCGACCAGGGCCAGCTTGACACCGCCGGCGGAGATGTCCTCGACGAACACGCCGCGCGACTCGGTCTCGGTCCGCAACACCGCTGCGAAGCGCAGCGGGAAGCGGTGGTATTCCCGGGCGTTGGGGCGCCCGTCGGGGAGCGTAGCCTCGCGCGAGCGCAGCCTGGCTTCCAGGCGATCGAGTTGCCAGCGCTCCCCCTTGTCGAGCCGCTCCCCCGCGAGCATCCGGGCTCGGAGCCGACGATACGCCAGGATGTCGTCGAGGACGTCGGCGAGGTCGGGGATGGGCCGGGGGGCGTCGAGGTGGAGGGGATCCCATCCGGGGGCGGAGGGGGGCTCGATGGCGTCGCCGAGGTCGGTGCCCTCGACGATCGCGGGGGGCGGGGCGGCCTCCTCGCCGCGCGGCAGCCGGTGCAGCACGGGAGGATGGGCGTCGACTTCGAAGGGGAGGGGGGCGGTCGTTGCGAGGGAAGAAGTCATGAGCGTCCTCCGGGAAGGACCCGTGGCGGGCATGCATTGCCCGCCTACGGTGTCACTGCTAGCGTCCATCGTCCTGGTCGGCCCGAAATGAAGTCCTCTGCCGACGATTCCCGCGGCCCGGTTCGGGACGCCCGCATGCTCCTCGAGCAGCGGGAGCACTGGTTTCTCCTGGTTTTGTGGGTCTTGTCGTGGGCGGGCCTCCTGACGTTGTGGGCGGAGGCGCCGAGTTGGGCCCACCGGGTGGGGCAGGCGGGCCTGGTGGCCTTCTTCGGGCTCGTGGCGTGGTGGGCGATCACGGGGTTTTCGGGGTACGAGCATCTCGCGGGTCTGCGCATCATCCGGCGCTCGACTCGACCCCGGTCCCACTGGAAGGTCCTCGCCGCCGTGTCGGCGGTGCTCGTGGGGGGAATCGTTGCGCTGTACATGGGGGCTCGGAGCGCGCCGCTCGCGATCGTCGTGGCCCTGTGCACCGGCGCCGTGCTGATCCTCGTCCTGTCGCGGTTTTTCGCCGTCTTCGCCACGTTGAGCATCGCCGGCATCGCGATCGGCGTAGCGGCGTTGATCGTCGTTCAGTCGGTGGCCACCGGGTTTCAGCACGAGTTCGAACGCCGGGTGCTGGGCGTGTACGCCCACATCAACGTCACGCGCGGTTTCGGCATCTCCGAGTATCGCCGCTTCGAGACGTACCTGCGGACGATCCCAGGGGTCGAGGGGGCGAGCCCGTTCGTCTACTACCTGATGGCCCTGGCGCCCGTTCCCCCTCCGGGCTCGCCGCCCGGCGAGATCCGCCGAGCCACGGTGCTGGTCAAGGGCATCGAGCCCCAGACGGCGGGCGAGGTGATCGATCTGGCGGCGCACCTGCGTCAGGGCAGCGGAGCCGAGGGGCACGACGTCGACATCGGGGACCTGGTCAGCGACGTCGAGCTCCAACCCATGCCCGATCGGGACGACAGCCGGCTGCCGGCGGTCATCGCCCAGACGCCCGATCCTCGGGGAGAGGGGTGGTACGAGACCGCGATGCAGCGGTGGCGAGCGTTGCCCGACCACATGAAGTACGGGCGGCAACGCGCGCTGGCCATCGACGAGGACGACGACGACGCGTGGCCCGACGAGAATGCGGTGACCGAGAGCTCGGCGTTCGAGGACACCGAGAACCTGCCCACCATGTTCGTGGGTTACACGCTGGCCCGCGAGCTCGGCCTGCAGGTGGGCGACCGCGTGATCTTGGTGGATCCCGGCGCCAGCTTCGATCACTCCGAAGCACCGGAGTTTCGTCGCTATCGGATCGCCGGTGTGTTCCGAGCCGGGTTCCAGGAGTACGACACCCAGCTCGCCTACGTGCACATCAAGGAGCTCCAGTACTTGAAGTACCGCGGCAAGGACATCGTCTCGGGGGTGGACCTGCGCCTGTTCGATCCGTACGAGGCCCCACAGGTCGAGGCCCTGCTGCGGCACACCATCGGCGACGAGGAGTATTCGATTCTCGAGTGGCAGAAGCTCAACGCCAATCTGTTCCAGTCGATCCGCAGCCAGAAGTCGATCCTGACCGTCATTCTCAGCCTGGTGAGCATGGTCGCGGGATTCAACGTGCTCGCGGCGCTGTGGACGATGGTCGTCAGGCGCACCGCCGAGGTCGCCATCATGATGTCGATGGGGGCGACGGAGTCGGGGGTGGCCCGCATCTTTCAGTTCACGGGGATGACGTTGGGAGCCGTCGGTTCGGTGGCCGGTGTCGGGTTCGGGCTCGTGTTGTGCTGGTTGGTCGAGCTGTACGGCTACACCCTCGATCCCGAGGTCTACTTCATCGAGCGGCTCCCGGTGGAGCTCTCGCTGGTCCAGATCAGCGCCGTGTTGGCGCTCACCATGGGCATCAGCTTCGTGGCCACCGTCCCCCCGTCGTTGCGCGCCGCCAAATTGAGGCCGGTGGAAGGCCTGCGCTACGAGTGAGCCCATGCGCACGGCCGGGTCCACGCGCACGCAATGGCCGCTGGTTCGGTTGGTCGCGACGCGGCTGATGCTCCGTGACGCACCGCCCTCGCGCCGCGTACGGAGGCTCTTGACCGTCTCGAGCGTGTGCGTGCTCGCCACCGCGATTCCCATCTTCGCGGGCGTTTCCAGCCTCGTGTTGGTCGCGGTGCTGGCGGTCGCGAGCATGGTGGCGCTCGCCACCGGGTGCCTGCGCTTCTTCCCGCCCGCGATGGCGGTCTCCGTCGTCGGCGTGGCCCTGGCCTGCGCCAGCCTGATGACCGCGCTGTCGGTCACGACCGGGTTTCAGCAAGAGATCATGCGCGCGATGGCCCGACTCAACGGCCACGTGCTGATGACGAAGTACGGCCTCGACTTCTTCGAGTACGAAGCGCTGGCCGACGCCTGGACGGCGGACTCGCGCGTGGTCGCGGCGTCTCCGTTCGCGTACTCGATGGTGGCCGTGGTGGGGGGCGTGGAGGGCAAGGCGGCGGCGCCCGTGGCCGAGCGTGTGGACCCCGACGACGCCTGGGGCGCGGCCGTCGACCCCGACGAGATCGCGGCCGAGGAGCCACGTTCCGGGAACGCCGAGCCCGAGCCCGGTCCCGCGGTGGTGATTGGCAAGGGAATCGACCCCGAGCGCGCCCGTGCCATGTCCGGGCTGTCCGACGTGCTTTCGCGCAAGGACCTCGACGCCCTGCGGCCCGGCGACAGCCGTCATCTGCCCGGCATCGTGTTAGGCGAGGCGTTGGCCAGGATGCTGGGGGTCGGCATCGGCGATCACGTTCGCGTCGTCGTCCCGGCCGAGCTCGACGGGACGTCGGAGGTGCTCGAGCGGGCCCCACGCCACGCGACGTTCGAGGTGCTCGACACGTTCCGCACGGGCACCAGCGAGTTCGACCGGAACCTCGCCTTGATGCACATCACGGCGGCCCAGGCCCTGTTCTTCCGGGAGGGGCGGGTCACGGGCATCGAGTTCGAGCTCACCGATCCCGAGCTGGCCGAGGAGGTCGTCGCCGACATGGAGGCGAAGCTTCCGATGATGTACCGGCTGTCGACCTGGCGGGAGACCAATTCGGCGATGCTCCTGGGCCTGCGTCAGATCCGGGCCACGTTGTCGGTGGTGCTGGGGCTGATGGTGGTGGTGGCTGCGTCGTCGCTCATCGCCAGCCTCTTGTTGGTGGTCCGCCGAAAGCGGCACGACATCGCGGTGCTCATGGCCGTGGGCGGAGACCGCAGCCTGATGTTCTGGACCTTCGAAACCGTGGGCATCTTCGCGGGCACCGTGGGCGCGGTCTTGGGCTTGGCGCTCGGAGGCCTGTATTGTGCGGTCATCGAGGCCTATCACTACCCCCTCGGCGGCGACATCTACCCGGTCGATCACCTCCCGGTGGTCGTGCGCGCGATCGATGCGCTGGGACCCGCCGCGGCCGCGGTGGTCTTGTGTGCGCTCGCCAGTGGCCCGGTCGCCGTGTTGGCGTCGAGCGTCGGGGTGATCGAGTCGTTGCGGCGCTGAGGACTTCGGCGGTCGGGACCGAGCGGTGCGATCAGCCGGCCTGGTCGCTCTCGGCCTCGTCGGGCACCGCGGCCTCTCGCTCGGTGCCGTCGGGTTCCTGCAGCTCCATCACCTTCTTCTTGGCGACCTCGTTGGAAAACTCCGAGCAGCAGTCCATGCGGATGTACGAGGACCATTCGTCGAGGGCGTGCTTGATGTCCCCGCGCTTCTCGTAGATGAACGCCGCGCCGGCGTGCGCCATCTTGTCGGAGGCGTAGGTGCTGAGGGCCTTCATGTATGTCTTGAGCGCCTCGTCGTCCTGGCCCTTCTCCCGCAGGACGTCTCCGAGCTGCGTGTACACGCCGCTGCCGTCCTTGGTCAGGGCTCGGGGATCGAGCTCGGCGACCTCGCGCAGGATCTTCTCGGCCTCGTCGTACTGGCCGCTCTCCTTGAGGTGGATCCCGTACGGTAGGCCGTACTCGCTCTTCTCGCGGTCGAGCTCGAAGGCGCGACCGAACGCCTTGGCCGCCTCGGGGCTGTTCTTCATCTGCTCGTACACGCGGCCGAGGGTGGCGTGGTTCTCGGGGACGTCGACGGCGAGCTCGACGGACTTGCGCAGCAGCTTCTCGGCCTCGGCGTTGTTGCCCTGTTCGAAGCGGACCTTTCCGAGCCCCGCCAGCGCTTGCGCGTTGTCGGGCTGCTGCTCGAGGATGCGGGTGTAGATCTTCTCCGCGTCCTTGACCTTGTTGTTGCGCAGGCGGGCCTCCGCCTCTTCGAGATCCTTGGCCAGCTTGGCTGCCGCCTCGGTGGGATCGACCTCGTTTTCCTTGTCGCACGCCGTCGCGGTGAGGGCGACGACGACCGAGAGCAACAGTGCGGCGCGGGTCATGGATCCTCCAGCTTTGCCCTTTTCACGTAGCATGCCCCCCGGATCACTGTCTAGCGCCCCCTGCGCCACGCCGGGCGCCGTCATCGGCGGCGGGTTCTCGCTGCACCGCGGGCTGGGTGGCGGGTGGCGTGGCTCGGTGCGTGCGTTCGATCGGTGGGGCGAGGCAAAGTAGGGGCCTCGCATGAAGACGCCCCCCCCGCGCTCGCCGCCTCGCCCGGTCGGACACGCGTTCGACGACGAGGGACTCCTCCGGGCCGGTTCTCGGCTCGAGCCGCCCGGCCTCGCGCTCGCCCAGCCCGTGCATCGTGCGCTCCGGCAGGGCCTCAAGTCGGCGCTGGCTCGCTGGGTGCTTCACAAGCAGCGCGAGGCCGATCGCGGCGCACCCGATCCGAGCGACGAGGCGACGCACCCGTGGGATGGTCGGCGTCGGTTCGCCGAGGACTACACCTTCGTCGGGATCCAGGCCGGGCTGGGG